>JAYSYV010001502.1:0-2824 GCA_043727245.1 Chloroflexota bacterium
TTGTCGGGATAAACCTGAGTTATTTCCAGCGAATTCCGGGCCAACGATAAACAGGCCCAGGCTGTAGCTGTGTTCAGTATGCACGGTCTTGAGGATAAAGTGGTCGCTTACGCGAACGATGCAAAAATTACTACCGACTGGGCCAGTTACAACGGCTGCGCAGCTTCGCCCCTGACAGAGGAAAACTCCTTCATCAAGCATGAAATTTTGTGCGCCGGTTCTTCAAATTGGGAGGTATTTTTTGCACGGGCAAGGATGGTAGGCATGAGTGGTTTCAAAAGACCAAAACCCTGGACGGACAGGACACCACCGGCATAAACCTCATTTGGGATTTTTCGCTGCTCACCCTAAAGTTTAGATATAACATCGCAGACTAATTCGAGGTGGAAACTCAGCTTAACCCGGCTTCCTGCCAGGCTTTCCTCAGCAACTCGGCCAAATTCAACCGGCAGCCCATTACTCAAGGTAGGTTTGGTCGGGAAGCTCCTGCATTTTAAGTATACCCAGCACATCGAGCCACTGTCGCTCGGGAAACCCCGCCACCGGCCTGAAACCAACTTAGTTTTTGCGATAAAATATCTTCAGGGGTATATCGGAAAGACAAAAATAATTCAGGCCAGCGGAATTAGAATCTTAAAGGTCGAACCGGCCCCCGGCTGGCTCTTGACCTGGACCTGACCGCCATGCGCTCCCACAATATATTTCACGATTGCCAGCCCCAGCCCGGTTCCGCCCAGCGCCCGGCTGCGAGCCTTATCCACCCGATAGAATCGCTCAAAAAGATGTTCCAGGTGTTCTGGGGCGATACCCGGCCCGGTATCTTTGACCGAGATACAGGCCAGACCGAGGCTGTTCGGCGGACGTTCCACCACCAGGCTAACCCGAATTTCGCCCTGCTGGGTGTAGCGCAACGCGTTATCCAGCAGGTTAAAGATGGCCTGGTCCAGCCGGTATTCGTCGCCCATGACATTGGCCGGGTCCACCCGTTCAAGCGAAAGTTCTAACGGTCTGGCCTGGTTTTCGGCTAACTGGGTGGCGCGGTGGAAAGAACGCCGGACTACCTCAGCCAGGTCTATTTCAGTACGCTCGACCATCATCCCGGCATCGGCCTGGGCCAGCATTAAAAGGTCTGAAACCAGGCGGCTCAACCGGGCGGCTTCCTCGCTGGTTTCCGCCACGGCCTCTGCCGCTTCGTGTGGAGGCAAGCCGCGTTTGAGTAAATCGAGGTTGCCTTGAATAATAGTCAGGGGCGTACGGAGTTCGTGCGAGGTGTCAGCCATAAACTGGCGGTGAGTATCGAAGACCCGGCCCAGTTCTTCAATCATCTGGTTAAAGGTGGCCGCCAGTTCGCTAATTTCATCGTGTTGGCCTTTGAAGTTGAAGGGTTGGGGAATACGCTCCTCAAAATCGCGGGTGGCGGCAATCCGGCGAGCGGTTTCGCTGACCCGCACCACTGGCCGCAAAGCCCGTTTTGTAACCCACCATCCACCAGCCAAAGAAATTAAAAGGGTTACAACTGCTCCCAGAATCAAAAAAAGGCGGACCTGGCCGAGCGTATTGGTATAAGGTTTTAAGGACTCACCGACCTCCAACACGCCGACTACCTGATTTTTGACTATTAAAGCCTGATAGAAAATGCGTACCTTTTCGCTGGCGACCTGGGCTTCCCCGGTGCTGGGTTGGCCGTTCAGGGCGACTACCACCAGGGCCGGGTCTATTGGCAACCGGGCTTGCCCCAGGCTGGTAGAATCGCCCAAAACTTTGCCTTGCGGGTCCAACACCTGAACATATACGCCGGGATCGGCAAACTCGTCCAGTGGGTTAATTTCAAGCGCCTCGGTTACTTGCTGGGAGTTCAGATTTGCGGCCTGGGCGATTCCTTCCAGGCGCACCCGCACTTCGGTAGCACGGCGTTTAAGGCTTTCGTCAATCCGGGTCAGCAAATCGGTTTGGAGAGTTAAATAGAGCGACAGACCGAAAAAAAGCAGGACTGCGGCCAACAAGCCGCTGAACCACAAAGTTATTTGCCAGCGAATAGGCAACCGGCGCACGCCCTTTAACAAATCTTATTCCTCACGCAAGGCATAACCCGCGCCCCTGACCGTCTGAATCAGGCGGGCCTTACCCCTGGCTTCCAGTTTATCGCGCAAGGCCCGCACGTGGACATCTACCACATTGGACTCGCCTTCATAATCCATATTCCAGACATTTTCCAGAATCATTTCGCGAGAAAGCACCTGTCGAGGATGGCGCAAGAAGAATTCAAGCAACTTAAATTCGCGGGCGGTCAAATCTATGGAATAGTTGCCCCGGACAGCCCGATATTCTTTCAGCTTGAGGATTAAATCGGCAAAAGTTAAGTCGGTGGCGGGCGGCTGATTGCCCCGGAATTCCTCGTTTAAGACCGAGCGCCGCAGCAAAGCTTTGATTCGAGCGGCCAGTTCGTCGAAAGCAAAAGGCTTGACCAAATAATCGTCTGCGCCGGCTTCCAGCCCCTTTACCCGGTCCGGCACAGTATCTTTGGCGGTGAGCATAAGAATAGGCAGTGGACCATTCTGGCGCAAAGCCCTGGAAATCTCCAGGCCATCCGGGCCAGGCTCCGGCAGCATAACGTCCAGCACTACCAGGTCCGGTTGGGCCTGGCGGGCCTGGCGCAGAGCCTCCTGGCCGGTGGCGGCGGTTTCCACTTCGTGACCCTCCAGCACCAGGCCGCGTTTAAGCATGCTGAGGATTCTAGGGTCATCATCCACTATCAGTATTTTTGCCATTTTTATTTTCTTTCAAAGTTTACCATCCCAAAATTTAGCGAGGTGGTAGTAAAGGT
>JAYSYV010001503.1:0-2821 GCA_043727245.1 Chloroflexota bacterium
GGCAGCACCAGCACGTTAGCAGCTACGGACTGGGGTACGCCGGTCGGAGCTACGCCACTTTCGTTAATGGCGTTTATGTCGTGCCAGCCGTGAAAGCGCAACCCAAATTTTATTATTTTTTCCTTGCCGGTAGCAGCCCGCGCCAACCGCAAGGCCATCATGGTCGCCTCGGTCCCGCTGCTAAAGAAACGCACTTTCTGGGCCGAGGGTATTAACTGGCAAATAAGTTCAGCCCAGCGAATTTCCCCGGCGTGGTTGGCTCCATAGTGAGTGCCCCGGCTAATCTGGTCAATAGCCGCCTGGGCGATGCCAGGATGGACGTGTCCGAACAACAGCGAACCGTGGCCCATCCAGTAATCAATATAGCGGTGGCCGTCCACATCATATTTATAGGCTCCGACAGCCCGGTCAATATAGACACCGGTGGGATCCCAGCGCCGCCCACTATGGGTAACACCGTCGGGGAGAACTTTCAGGGCTTCTTCGTGCAGTTGCAACGAGGTGGGGTTTGCAGCTAAAAACTGTTCCAGGGTGGCCCGGTCCTGTGCAATTTGGGTTTCTTTTAGCATGAGTTTTATCGCTTTCAGACTGCTAGAGTTTGGCAAAAGACTGCTTCATCTTAACAAGCCCGGCTGGTTTTGGCAATCTGCTGAAAGCTAAAATTCCCTAAAGTATCTGGTGATTACACACATTTTTCAGAAATGAAGATGTGTGTAATCACCAGTTAGCTCAAAGGACAGGCCGAATATTCCTGACCGGCGCAAAAATGGTGGTGCAGGTGGATTAAACCTTGCTGACGGCAGGCTGTGTTGACTAGCCGCGCAATAGTCACTTTGCCTACTGCCTTACCTTCTAAGACAGCTTCGGCGGGATTTTCCAGCCAGTGCCGGAAAACCTGGCGACCGACCGTATCAATCAACTCATTACGGGAGAGGGGCGGGTGCACTCGGTATGCTTCTAATGCCTGGGAAACCAACGGGGGATCGCGTTTATCGCGGCCATACCCAATCAGGAAAGGTAATACCACATTTACCACCATGTCAGCGGCGCGGCTTTCACCGATTAAATCTACTCTGGCGGATTGGTTGCTGCCTAGCATCAAGGCGCGGTCGCTGAAGTCATAGCGCCGGGTCCAGAACAGGCCGCTGTCGCTTTCCTCGTCGCCCGGTTCCACCCGCAGCAGTTGGTTCAAACGCCCGGCGACTTCGGTTGGGTTTCCCTTGAGGGCAGACGTGAAATGAGTAATGAGGTCTGCGGCTTCGGCCAACTGCCAGCGCACTAGAAGGCGGGCCAACCCAGCCATGCGGCGAGAGGGATGATTGGGCGGACGGAGGCGGGCAAAGGTCCAATCACTTTGACTTAGCCAGGAACCGCCGGGCAAAAGCTGGCGCAACTGGCGCTCTAAGAGACTCCAGCGCCCTTCCAGTTCGGTCGTATAGCGTTCGGCGATAAAATCCTCGCTGTCGGGTCTATCGTCCCAATCGAAGCGAGCCGGGTGAGGCTCGGCTATGTGCAGTTTTGGTCGAAGTTTGCGCTGGGAGGGTAATAACCCTGCTGCGCCTAGCAAGACGGCTTCCAGGTTTAGCAGACGGTCTTCGGGCGGTTCGCGGCGGGTGCGGGCTTCGCGGTCCAGTTCGACTATTAAGGAGAGGGGCAGGGTTGCGGCCAATCGCCGGAAAGGCTCTTTGTTTTGCGAGTAACCCAGGGCTTCCAGCAAACCGGCCCATAGTTCCTGGGCGGCGGCGGTATTGTCGCTGTCGGGGTCCGCAGCGCAGGCTGTTTCAAAGCGGCTGGCCTTTTCCTCGAAGCGTTGTTCGCCCAGCCGTTGAACTTTAGCAAGTACCTGCGACAGGCCGGTATGATGGTCGGCCACCCGGTCGCAACACGGCCCCTCGCTTTCGGAAAGCGAACCCAGGCGCGTGCCGCTGGTCCGGGCTGTTTCCAGGGCGGCTAATAACTGGTGGCCGCTTTGCTTGAATAAAGGCAAAAGTGCCAGCACCGGCAAGACCCGGCCCTGCTCGGTGGCGGTCCCGACATTATCTTCCAGGGCTACCTGCAAAACTACCTGATTATATCGACGGTCGTTTTGATGGCCGTGCAGGTTCCAGTCGCCGCTGCGAAGGTGTAATTCCACGTCGCCTTTAAGTAATTCCGGCCCAATACGGAGCATTGCGCCCTTGAAGTCGGGTCCAAAACCGCCGCTCCAGCGGCCCCGGTAGACCACTTCGACCGGGCGGCCATCCACCGTTTGTAAGTTAAAATTCTCCGGCCATAGCTGGGCGTTCCAGACCAGGGCCAGGTCATTTTCGCTCATCTGCCAGCGGTTGCTGCCTTCCTGGATGGTTAAGACAGGTTGCGAGGGGTTAGTCAGGGGCGAAAACTCAGATAAAGATTTTTCAGACGTTGGAGGTAATTCCACTGAAACCGACTTTATAGACAGTGGATTTTCAGGGATGGGGAGAATAAGAGCCGGAACAGACGTAGCAACCGCTGGAAAGGAAATTACTGGCGGCAGGCTGGCGGCGGGGCGAGTTTTATCTTTGGGACGAGCCGGGATTTTACTTTTCCGGGCCGGTAGGGGGTAAATAAAATTACCTTCTTCATCATAAGGCATGGGACAGCCCTTCTACTTCTTTAAGAAATGAGAATTGAACTGTTTAACTATACGTTCTGCGACTAGAAATTTTAAATGCAGGTTCTGGAAACTAACGAATGAGCCGCTGCTTTAGTAAATCAACCGTTTCGGGCGGGACAAAGCGAGCGCCGGGCGAGGTCAACTGACCGCCATCCGGGCGACCGTGAAAATCGCTACCGCCCGTCG
>JAYSYV010001504.1:0-8636 GCA_043727245.1 Chloroflexota bacterium
CTTCAAGAAAATAACCCGGTCAAATTAAACCTTATCCAACGTGTAAAACAAGCCTACCGGAGCCGAGCCGTAATTGCTTTGAGCCTGTTGACCCTGCCCTACCTGCCGATTGCGCTATGGCAAGCCCGCGCCCTCTGGGACGGCAAAGTTGGCAAAACATGGTTTCAGCCGGTCGGTCTGCCGGAAATGATAAACACCCTGGGGCGGCGTTTCGGGGTCAACCGCATTCCCGACGCTTTCTGGGAAGCCGCCGGAGCCTGGTTCTATGGCGGCTTAGTCGTACTTGGTCTGGTAGTGGCCTGGCGGCTGTACCGGCAGCATAAAAAGGAGTCCCCCGGCCTGGAACCGGCCCGCGCCAACCCGGAGGCAGCCTGGCTGCTCACGCTTTATTTGGTGCTGCCGGTAGTGGCCTTTTACCTTTTAACCTTACGGATTCCTTCTTTTGCCGAGCGTTATTTGCTGATTGCCTCACCGGCCTATTACCTGCTGGTGGCCTGGGGACTGGGCTGGCTGATTCTTAAATTCTGGCCGGTAGGCATAATGGCCGGAGCGGTGGCCCTGGTCTTTGCCGGGGTCGCTCTTTTTAGCTTCAATTACTCGGAAGCCCCTCAAAAAGAAGACTGGCGCGAAGCTCTGCGCTGGCTGCAAACCGAACTGCGGGGCGGCGACGAAATAATCGTTATGCCCGGCTACCTCAAGACTGCCGTGGACTATTATCTCAAAGTGCCGCCCGGTGTTGCTGTTTATACCATCCCCCAGGAATTGATTGACGGCAGCAAAGACCCTGACCTGAACGCCTATCTCTCATCCGAAAACGGCATCATTCGCAATCACGAACGAGCCTGGATGATTGTGTCGCCGGACCATTATAAACAGGACGACCCCCAGGAATATGTCCGTAAAGTCTGGTTCGACAACAATACCTGGCTATTTCACGACCCCCAGGTCTTTGTGGGCGTGACCATCTATGGTTATACTTTCAAGCAGATTCCAGGCACGAACGCCGATTATTATCCCCGCCAGCGCACCAACCGGACCAGTATAAACTTTGGCCCATCCCTGCTGCTGGAGGGTTTTGACGTGATACCGACCGCCGGAACCGAACAGACCCTACCGGCAGGCCAGGTAAGCTATGATTCGCAGCTGCACCTGACCCTGTACTGGCGCAAGATAGCCGAGGATAACCGGGATTACGAATTTCAGGTGCGGCTTTTGGACAAAGATGGCCGTGATACCGGTACTAATTATCCAGCCCAACCCTTGAGCGGCTACTTCCCGACCAGCCTGTGGAAGGTGCGTGAGGCGGTCCGGGACTACCGCGACCTGTATATTCACCTGCCGCCCGGCCAGTACCAGCTTGAAATCACGGTTTATCCCAAAGGGCAACCCCAGGCGTTACTGCCAGTTTCTGGCACATATAACGACAAGCCCCTGGACCTCTTGCAAGGCAATACGGCCTTAAAGCTGGCTTACCCGATAACAGTTGTTAAAAAGTAGCGGGTGAAATAGGATTTCAGGTAGCCAAAAGGTACGGGGTCAAACTCTAGGACTAAGTTTGGCTTGCTGTTATGATTTAAGAGTTGCATTAAATAGCCGGGTTGACATATTATCGCTTAAAAGCTAAATTACAATAATTACCGTAGCAGAATTTACCCGTCAGCACTAAACTCAAAGATTTACTATATTCAAGTGAAGCAGAAAATCCGTGAATGTCGCAACTCGTTCTCGCAACCAGGTAAAGGACCATTCCGAGGCTCAACTCGAAACTACTAACCGCCGCCTGGGTCTCTGCCGGGTAATTTTTGTTGCGGTCCTTGCAGTCTTCTTTTTAGTAGAGCGCGGAATATCCGGAGCCGGTCTGAATGACCTGATTGGCCTTTATCTACTCGTAGCGTACCTGGTTTACGCTTTAGCTATGCTGGTGGTGTCCAGGACTTTCGCCCGCCAATCTGCCGGGTATGCCCGGATAAGCCTCTATCTGGATGTCGTCCTGATTGTCGCTGTGAGTTGGTTTATAGGTTTGCCGGTTTTTGGGATAGCCTATTTACCGGCCTTACTGCTGACCGCTTTTACCGGCCTGACCGAAAGCGCTCTGGCGGTGTTTGCCGTGGGGTTGATAAACATCGCGTTCTTCATCGTCAACCCCAGGTCATATAGTTTCAACCTGGCCTCGATTGAAGGACTGGCTATGCTGACGGTTCTGGCGGCGGCGCTGTTTTTCCCCCTGGTGCTTTATATGATTATTGGCAACAGTGGGGGGCTTTTAAATGTCGGGCCGCGACTGGTCGCCAGGGCTTTGGCTACTTCCAATGAAGAAAACCTGGTGGAATTACAAAACCGGGTCCAGTCCATTTACCGGGTTGCCAGCACACTGACCGCTACCCTGGATTACCAGAAAGTTATCCGAAACGTCCTGACCGAGATAGAAGCGGCCTTTGAAATAGCGGTCGGGGCGGTCCTGTTCTTTGAGGGTACAATTGACTCCTTGAAGATAGCCGACTCGGAGGGCTTAACCGAAGCCGAACGCAACCGCCATTACAATACCAGCAAAGGGGTCTTAAAAGAAGCGCTGGCCCAGGCCCAACCGTTTTTAATCAACGATGAAGAAACTCTAAAAGAGTGGCGCAAGCTCTTGCCTTCGCTGGCAGACAGCCATACGGCCCTGATTATGCCGCTCAGAGGCGGTTACGAGGTCTACGGTCTGCTCCTGATTGCCTCTAAAAAGACCGATAAATATCACGAGAGCGATGTTCAATTGATGGTGTCCCTGACATCGCATACCATTGTCGCCATGCAAAATGCTACACTCTACCGCAATCTGATGGCTGAACGCAATAAGATGCTTACCGCCGAGGAAGAAGTGCGGCATACCCTGGCCCGCAACCTGCACGATGGACCGGCCCAGGCAGTGGCCTCTTTTTCAATGCAGATTGAGTTTATCCGCCGCCTTCTCAAAACCGAACCGGACCGGGCTACTGCTGAACTGGTCCTATTAGGTAAGCAAGCCCAGCAAACTTCTAAAGAAATTCGGACCTTACTTTACGAACTGCGGCCCCTGGTGCTGGAGTCGCAGGGTCTGGAAGCAGCCCTGGAGCAATACGCCGCCCGCTTTCCCACCAACCCACGCGACCCGCAAGTATATTTTTCCAGGGTGGGCGATGAAGACATTCGCCTCAGCCCAAGCGTAGAAACGACCATCTTTACTATTCTGCAAGAAGCGGTAAACAATGCCCGCAAGCATGCCGAGGCTAAAAATATTTGGTTGCAGGTGGAATACAAAGAAGCTTTTGTGAACGCGGTGGCCCAGGATGACGGCAAGGGCTTTGATACTGCCGCTATGGAGCTAAATTATGATAAGCGGGGCAGCCTCGGCATGACCAATATGCGCGAACGGGCCGCTCTGGTCGGTGGAAAAGTCACTATCGAATCCAAAGCGGGCAAAGGTACACGTGTAATGATTCGTATTCCCCTGACCGAAGCAAATCTGGCAGCGGACGAACCCCTTCTTGAGAATAGTGGTCAGTAGCCGGTCAGATAGCCCTTTTTACCTGTTTTAACCGGTGACTTTATGTGCTAAGATAGTTTATAGTTAAGCTATTATAAAGTATTTCTTAAAAGCGCCGGGATTATAACTTGGGTAAGTCATCTTTCAAATCGTGGTTGTTTACATTGGCCTGTCTGACCTTGACCGGTTTAGCCGGTCTATTCTTCTGGATGGGCGGACCAGCGAGTCAAATGCCCTCTCCCCAGCCAACGGTGTCAGCCTGGTCTTACGCCAGCTTTTACCAAAGCCAGACCGATCTCAACTCTAATTCGGCGGAACTAACAACTCAACCGGCTGTTACGCCACTCCCCACAGCTCGTCCGGTAATAACTACCCCGACCAGCAAGCCAAAAACCCAGGCTGTCGCACCGGTAGTGGCTCCCAATACCAGCATTACTCCCGTCCTTACCTCCGATTGGGATAAAGCCCAGGCTATATCCAACGAATACGCCCGGATGCTGTCGTCTAACGAGATTGCCGGGCCTGCCATTATCGAAAAGCAGCCGACTAAAGCCGCCCCAGATGTAGCCTACAATTTGAGCATCGGTGCGGGGAAATACAGCCCGATTGGCGCACCTACTATCAACCTGGCGACCTTTGCCCATTTCCTCCAGGTAAAAAACAGCCCTGCCTATCCTGAAGCAGCCACCATGTACCAGAACTGCCTTAAACTCTCCTGCGACCCGGCGGTGGCCCTGGCCTTTTTCAACCATGAGTCCTCGATGGGAACTATGGGAGCAGCCGTGGGCCATAAATCCTTTGGCAATATCCGTTGCACTGCCGGTTGGTCTTGCGATTATAGCGGCGGTGGTGGTGGCTTCAAAATTTATACCACCTGGACCGAAGGCTTGATTGACTGGGCTAATTTACTGGAAGTCTACGCCAGCAAGTTCAAGCTTAACACCCTGGAACAAATCATCCCGGTCTATGCTCCTGCCGAAGATAATAACTCGCCGGTAACTTACATCAATACGGTCAAATCCCTGGTAGACCAATACCGGGCTTACAGACCCTGAGCAATTCCCTCATAACCCTTAAGGAGAAAAAAGGAGAAATTTTGAAACACCGCTGGTCCAGAGTCGGCAAGTTTCTTATGCATGCTGTTGTAAGTTCCAACCTGACCGACCAGGATAAACCGGCGGTGGTGCTGGTCCACGGCCTGGGCGTTTCGAGCCGCTATTTAAAGCCGACCGGCCACTTGCTCGAACCCTTTTACCGGGTCTACATCCCGGACCTGCCAGGTTTCGGCCAAAGTGAAAAACCCCGGCTCGCCCTGGACCTTGATGAACTGGCCCAGGTGCTGGCGGACTGGCTGGATACGCAAGGGCTGGGCCAGGCTCACTTTTATGCCAACTCGCTCGGCTGCCAGGTAATGGCCCGCTTTGCTGTCCTCTACCCGGCCCGCCTACAAAGCCTGGTATTGGGCGGCCCCACCGTGGACAGGCAGGCCCGCAACTTGTGGAGCCAACTGTACCGCCTGATGCGGGATATTCCCCGTGAGTCAGCGGGCTTGCTCCTGACTGTTATCTGGGATTACCTGGTCTGCGGGCCACCCCGGATTATCGCAACCGGTGTCTACGCCCTGGCTGATGTCCTGGAAGACTGGTTGCCCCGGATTAACCAGCCGGTCCTGGTAGTGAGAGGCCAGTTCGACCCGATTGCCCCCCAATCCTGGATTGAAGAAATAGCGGCGCGGCTACCCCAGGGCCGCTGGGCAGTGATACCCAACGCCGCCCACGCCATCAACTATTCCGCGCCCTCCCAACTGGCCGGACTTATCCAGAGTTTGATTGAAGAAACCAGGGATATTTGTTAAACTTCTAATAAATAACAATAGTAATCCAACAATTCCTTTACAGCTTGAGAAGATAGCTGTTTTTCCTGCAAAGTTGAACTCAAAATTTAAAGGTCAAAGCCAGTGACTAATTCTGAAAAGGTTGAATAAAGCATAATGCCAGGCTTGCGTAATATTCCTAAAGGTGAAGAATCACCGGCCTCTTTCCGGGCAAACCAGGGCCGCCCCGGCAACGGGCGTATTCACCTGACCAGTTGCCTGGCCCGCATCGAGTCGGCCTTATCCCACAATAATCTCTTTCCGGCTGAACAAAAGATTGCCGAATGTATTTTAGCTAATCCCAGTCAGGCAATTGGTTTCTCAGTCCAGGAACTGGCCGAAGCGGCCCAGACCAGCCGGGCTACCATTGTCCGTTTTTGTCGGACACTGGATTATAGCGGCTACAAGGAATTTAAACTGGCCCTGGCGACCGAAATCCGTGGCACAGTTAATCTAAAGCTGGAAAATATCTCGCGTGACGATGACGTAATGGCAATCACGCGCAAGGTCTTTCACAGCGACCTTCAGGCTATCGCCGATTCGCTGGCGGTACTGGAAGGGGCCGAAATGGAACGGGCCGTTGAAGCCCTGGATAATGCCAGCCGGATAGAATTATACGGAGTGGGCAGTTCTGCCTCGACCGCCCTGGATGCCTACTATCGCTTCCTGGGGCTGGGCCTACCGGTCAATATGGTCAGCGACCCCTATATGCAAGCCATCGTATCCTCCCAGCTTGGGCCGGGCCAGGTGGCCCTGGCTATCAGCCATTCCGGCAAGACCGAGGAAGTAATTTTCGCTCTACGTAAGGCTAAAGAAACCGGCGCTATCACTATCTGCCTGACCAGTAACAACCGGGCCGAAATGATCCGCCACGCCGATATAAAACTTATAACGGCGGCGAGGGAAACTTCCTTTCGCAGCCAGGCTATGGCCGGTCGGATTGCCCATCTAAGTGTGGTGGATGCCCTCTATGTAAACCTGGCAATGCGACATTACGATGAAGCCCGCGAAAGGATCCGAAAAGCTGACGAAATTATCGAGGAAAAGCGGCGGCATAAAACACGATAAACCCCCAAAAGGTACAACGCAAGAATTGTTAATTAATTAAGACTGTGTTAAGATTAGGTAAAGAAATATTCTTTTTAATTCGACTGCCAGAACCTTTGAATTTATTGGATCTGGCAAAAAATATAAGCCGACTGTGAATTTAAGAAAACATGGATCAAATCGAGCGGTCCTAAAAGATAGCTTATACAATATTTAGCCTATCGCAATGGGCTTTTTGAAGTGTAGGATGTTGAGGTTGACTTGACTTACTCTAAAGTTTGAGTTAAACTCCGAACTAGCATCGCCCCAGTTGGCTGACTCATCTTGGACGCTTCAATTGAGGTAAACGGGTTTATTAACAAAAAGGTACAAGCAAACCTTGACCACGCTTTTTGACCAATCATCCTTTGGCTAACTTAAATTAAGTCTCACTGTTGAGCGATCTTTGTTTAACTAGATGTATATTGGCGTGGCAAAAAGCTGAAAACCGGGGTCCTCCTGGCTCATATTTAGGAATTAATTGATGGAGATAAAGCAAGAAACAAAATCGTTACCGCGCAACCGGAAATGTGGCAATTGCCGCTATTTCGAACCCGCTCCGCTCTGGCGCAAAGGTTGGTGTCGTAACCCCCGATTGTATGACCGGCGGGCCAATCACCTGGTAGATGCGGCTACGATTGACTGCGAACAGGTTTTCCGGGCCAGAATCTACTGGGAACCTGTTCCAACTACCGAAGTAGCTGAAATTACCAGCTACAATACTTCTATTGGTAATAGCGCCAACCCTTCTGCCGATAGCGGCCTGGTAGACGCAGGAATTAGCCGAGGACGCACTCCCAGTGATGGAATCCTCCGGCCTCGTGGCGCGACGGCGGTCCAGAACAACCCGACCCAACCTAACGGGATACCGGTCATAACTCGGCGTGAGAAGGCCGACGCTGCTCCGGGGGTAGTTCGCAAACCCAGTCAGAGCCGGCGTTGGTTGGTTGAAAACATTCCTTATTACGATAAAATTGACGGCCCCGTTTCGCGCATAAATCTTTTGCGAATACTGCCCTGGATTGTAATCATAGCTATTGCGCTTTGGCTGGTATTAAATGTCCTGGGTGGCAAAAAAGACGCTGGTCCGACCAATAGTACCATCCTGACAGGCACTGTCACAGTCAGCGCCAACACTACTGTGGTTAGCAATCCAACACCGACCGTGGCCGCAACGGTGGCCCAGTCAACGGTTTCGGGCAACAAGAACGTGCTGCCGCCAACTGTAACTATTTCAAGTCTGGTGCCAACTTCCACACCGGCTCCAGTAACTCAGGCTACTACTAAAGCAGGTCCAACCCAGGCTAAAGTGAACGGAACAGATGGGGTGAATTTGCGGAAAGAGCCGGGAACTGCCAGTCCGATTCTTACCAAAATATCTTCGGGTAAATTAGTGACTATTCGGAGCGCCGACCGGAAAACGGTTGAAGGTGGCGAATGGTGGCCCGTTTCCTATAACGGACAGGATGGCTGGGTACTTGCAACCTTCCTGGACGCGATACCTACTTAAGCCCTGAAGTTAAACAAGTAATCCAAGCCCCGCCCAACAACGGGGTTTTCCTTTATCGGACTAATTTTGGTTTAATGCCGCTAATTTCCGAGAATAACCTGTTATGAGCGCCGAAAGTCAGCCTAAAAGAATTGAAACAATCCTGGTAGCCCAGACCCAGGCTACTTTCGACCGGCTGGAAAAACGCCCTGACGACCCGGAAGAAGAAACCGGCTCCCAGGAAGCCGCCGAACTGGCCCATTACCGGGCAACCCTGGCTCTGGCTCTGGTCGAAGCCCTGCGAGCCGCCGGACGCACTGCTGAAATAGTCCGCGTGCCGCAGCGCAGCTTTACCCCGCGTGATATTTCCAAAGCGGCTTTCGCCTGGCGCTTGATTGACCTCAAAGAAAGTAACGCTCGCCCGGTAGACCTGATAATCTGCCTGGATTTCCCGGCCTGGTCGCTGCAACACCCTGCCAAATGCTGCTGGCTGACTACCCTGCCAAATTTCGTGGTTCGTCCGAGAAGTATGCTTTCGCCGGGCGATTTTTCTCCGCTAAACTCCGCAACAAAACTAATCTCTTTAGAAAGAAGCGACCGCCAGGTGGAAGATGCCAAAGCCATCGCCGGATTGCTCCAGGCCGAAAGGCGCGGTCTGGCCGAAAGTCGCCGTTTACTGGCTG
>JAYSYV010001505.1:0-8617 GCA_043727245.1 Chloroflexota bacterium
GGGCTGGTCAGCTTGCTAATCCTGTTCGAGTTTGCGCCCTACGTCACCACGGCTTACCCGAATGTTCCGCCAATTTACAACCCGGCCATTCAGGACACTAACCCCAACCATGCGGTTTTGGAGCTACCCTTGCGCCCGGCCTCGCATTTCTATATTGCCCAGACCGCCTATAATAAACCTATGGTCGGCGGCTACCTGGCCCGGCAGATTGATAATTCCCTGATAGACCAGAATCCGGCCCTCAAAACCCTGGCTTTGCGTCAACCGCCCGCCAGTGGCAGCGCCAGCCAGTTAAAACAGGCCAACATAACCTATGTTTATGTGAACTGGTGGATGCTGGACGAGCCGCAGCGCCAGCAAATGGAGGCCGCATTGACCCAGGTCTTTGGTAGGCCACCTGACAATGAGGAAATGGAGCCGGATGGCAGCAAGGTACGTTTGAGCCTTTATATTCTTAAATAAGTATAGGATGGATAATGGAACCTATTTCTAATTCGAGTCTTCCCGTAAATATAGCCTTACCCGGCGGCCTGGTCTTGCGTCAGGCCACGCCAGCCGACCGCGATGGGGTAGTCGCTCTCAATGCCGAACTCTTGGGCCAGGATAGTAAAATAGAAGTGGCCTATCTGGTAGATGGCGGGTTTGAGGGAGTACGCCTGGAAGATTTCCTGGTAGTGATCGAACCGGACGGGCGGGTGGTTTCCTCGTTGTGCCTGATTGAGCAAGAGTTGCGCGTGGGCCAGACTTATCTGCGGATTGGCAACCCTGAATTTGTCTCGACCTTGCCCCAGTACCAGGGCCGGGGTCTGGTCCGCCGCTTATTTGAAGTGCTGGAAGGCTGGCAAAAAAAACGCGGTCTGGCAATCAACCTGATAATGGGAATTCCCTATTTCTACCGGCTTTTTGGCTACGAATACGCCCTGGAAAACTACCGGCCCGGTTATCTCTATCCGGCGGCCCACCTGGGTAAACTTGCCAACCTGCCCGACCTGGAAGTGCGGCTAATTCAGGAAAGTGATGCTCCGGCCCTGATTAAAATGTACAATGAAACGGCTGCTCAGGCTGATATTGCCCTATCCCTCTCGGATGCCGGATGGGGCTGGTCCGCCCGGACGCGCCGCCTGGAAGAAAGTTTGATTGAGGATTGGATTGCCCTGGACCGAGGCCAACCGCTGGCCGTGGGGCGCATCTATCTCAGAGGCACAACAGCCACCATGTTTCGATTTGGCGGGAATTTGGCCGGTCAGCAGGCTATCATCAAGAAGGCTCTGGCCCTGCCAGGCCTGGAAAAAATGGGCATAGGGTCGATTCGCAATAGCCCACTCAGTCAATGGGTTGCCAGTCTGGAGCCGGGACAGGGCGATTCTTATGCAAATTATGTGCGGGTAGTTGACCCGGTGCTGGCCTTTAAGCAGCTTGGGCCGGAATTTGAAAGCCGCCTGAGCCGGTCGCCGCTGGCCGGGTTAAGCCGGGAAGTCGAACTTGGTTTTTACCGCTTCGGTGTGTTGCTGGCCTTTGAAGCCGGTAAACTGGTCAGAGTAGAAGCCCGGCCCGCCAATCCAGACCCCAAAATCGGTATTCCACCCGACCTGCTACCAAAAATCTTGCTGGGCTTCCGCTCCCTGGAAGAACTGGTCAGGGTCTATCCCGACTTTATTGTAGCTGTGCCGGAAGAGTGGGGTTTAATGCAAATTCTCTTTCCGCCCCTGATTCCAACGTTAAGTTTCTTTATTTAATTGAAATATAAAAATGCGGCCCAGGCCGCATTTTTATATTTCAAACCTTATTTAACTGTTTTTATTAATCAAAAAAAAAGTATCGTAATTTGGCTTGAGAGGGAAAGTGATTGGAATTGGCAGGTAGACAGCTTTATTAGCGTCCGGTTTAGGCAGAAAATTCTGCACAATCTCATCAATCTGGGAAATATCAAAAGGTTTGACCAGAAAAGCATCCGGTTCGTAGGTAGTTGCCTGGCGGGCCAGGTGCGGCACCGCGCTCATCAGGACGAAATAAACATCGCTTAAATCGGGTTGAGAGCGAACGA
Source organism: Chloroflexota bacterium (assembly GCA_043727245.1). Taxonomy (GTDB): domain Bacteria; phylum Chloroflexota; class Chloroflexia; order Chloroheliales; family Chloroheliaceae; genus 54-19. Next base: position 2,045 of record JAYSYV010001505.1, read on the forward strand.
AATACAGTAGCTCCCGACCGGTAATGTGAGGCATCATTATGTCGCTGATAATCAAGTCAAACTTATTTTGCTTGATAAAATCAAGCCCCTGTAAGCCATTAAAAGCCGTGTAAACCTGATGACCATAACCTTCAATTATTTCGGCCACCAGGGTTGCTATTGACGGCTCATCATCAATTACTAATACTTTAGCCATGTTGTGTCCCCTGCCAAACTGTTAACTGGAATAGAGGACACTCAAGCCAGGCGTTTCTTATATAATTATGCATAAGAACCGGTTTGCTCCCATCCCGGTTTAAGTGTACAGAACTCGAAACTTTTACCCATTCTGTCTGGCTAGATTGGCTTTACCAATCTCATTCAGGCTAATTAACTCGCTCCCAGCAGTTTGTCGGAGAGAGCCTTATTTTGGCCGGAATGGTATTACTTGTAGTTCTTAATTGACACGCTTTGTCTATAAGTGGTAGTCATTTCGATTACTCCGACAGGCTGCTAGGTTTGATTTGCAGCCTGCTCAAATCCTTTTTAGGATAAATTACCAGACAGACATAGCCTTACCAGCGTCTTCAACTTACTAAACTATATGCTAAGCAAACTTTATGCCACTAAAAGTTACTAATAGTGTATTAAACCGGCAAATCTAAACTAGAAATGGAATTGAAGGTCGGGAATAACTATTATTTGAGAATAATAGATGCAGAGGGAATAGGCAGAGAAAAGCCAGCTAAATTTTAGGATTGACCTGGGGATTAAAGACGAAAGTTTGTATGGTTTCCCAGGGTTTGCCAGTATGGTGGGCGTACAAAGTAAATTGAGTGAGGGTAAAATCAAATTCCAGACGATAACCTCCGGTGGAAAGTTCGTGTTCAAGCACTGCCAGGTCTATTTCGCTCAGTTCGTTGCCGATAGTTAAATGCGGGTGGTAATTAATTTTTTCGTAATGGTCGGCTTGCTCCATACCATAAACCTCCTGGAGAGCCTGGGCGACCTTCTGATGCAGGTCATAAAAAGGGCGTTCATTTTCAACTTTCAAAAATACGACATTCCGGCCAGGCGATTTGAAACTGCCATAACCTTTTAGCCTTACAGGGATAGGCGGGACGCTGGCGACTACAATTTGCATAGCTTGTTGAATCTGGGCTATTCGGGCCGGTTCGCCCAACATGGTTGGACGTTTAACCGTTATATGTGGGGGAACCTGAACTTTGAAAGCCGGGTCGTAACGCCGCCTGACATCATCCAGCGCTTCCGATATTTCAGGCGGGGCACCCAAAATCATGGCATATTCCTGGTGTTGAGTTTCTTCAGGATGCAGGGTTTCCAGGATTCTGGTAAATTGTCCCCAGTGTGCGCTCAAATTTACTTCAACCTTTTCTAATCTTAATCTTAACATTACTCCGAACTAATTATATTTCGTAAATTATAGCACGCCTGTAGCTACCTTGCACAGGCGACCTAAAATCGCAGCAACGAGCAGAGATTAGCCCTTCTCAATAGGCTTTCTCTCTTTTCAGCCCGGTCTCCCGGTACAACTTTCCAGGTCAAATGTGGTACTATTAGCCGAAACTAGAACAAAATTGGTCAAAGGAGAACAAGGCGCATGTATAGTTATAATTTTGAGGCCGGAAGTGAAATTCAGCGGCGAGAAGCTGCCGTCAAACGCGACAGAATAGCCGGTTTGTTGAAAGAAAACGACCTGGACGGCCTGGTTCTTAACACTCAGCACAACTTTGCCTGGGCGACCGCTGGGGCCAACAACTGGGTCAGCATCGCGGGCGACCTGGGTATTGCCAGCCTGATCTATAAAGCGGACGGGACGGCCTACGCGGTGATGGATAACATCGAGGGGCCGCGCCAGGAAAACGAAGAACAATTGCGCGGTCTGGGCTTTGAATTGATTGAAGCGCCCTGGTGGGAAGCCGGGCAACGCTCCAGGCTGTTGCTAGACCTGGCCCGTGGCTCCGGCAAACAGGTAAAAGTGGGCAGCGATTCCCCCATTACCGGCGCTCAGGAACTGGCCGGACAGATTGCCAAAGCCCGTTGGAGCCTTGTGCCGGACGAGCGCGAACGCTACCGCCAGGTCTGCCGGGCCGCTACCGACGCTCTGGAAAGTACTTGCCTGGAGATTGTCCCCGGCATGACCGAGTGGGAAGTGGCCGGTTATCTGGCCCAGGCATGTTACGCCCGTGGATTGGTCCCCTTTGTGACCCTGGTGGCCGGTGACGAGCGGATTTATAAGTATCGCCATCCAATCCCAACCTTCAATACTATTGACCGTTACGTGATGGTCGTACTTTGCGCCAAAGGGGGCGGTCTGATTGCCAATTGCACCCGGTTGGTCCATTTCGGCCCGGTGCTGCCCGATATTTTGCAAAAGGAGCGTAATCTTCAAACGGTGGACGCAACCTTTAACCTCAACACCCGGCCCGGTGCGGTGGCCGGGGACATTTTTGCCAAAGCCCAACAGGCTTATGCCTATGCCGGTTATCCCGATGAATGGCAGTTGCACCACCAGGGCGGCGCGACCGGTTACGCTGGCCGCGAATACCGGGCCGGGCCGGGCAGCCCGGAAGTGGTGGCGGAGTGGCAGGCTTTTGCCTGGAATCCTTCTATTACCGGCACGAAATCGGAAGATACGGTCCTGGTTTCCAGCGAACCGGGCCATGAGCTTGAAATATTGACCACTACCCCCGATAGCTCCTGGCCGACCGTAACGGTATCAATCGAGGGGCTTGGCTCGATGGAACGGACCGATATTCTGGAAAAATAAGGGTTTAGAATAAGCTTTATAAAAAGGGGACTATTCTCATAGTTGAGAATAGTCCCCTTTTTATCGGACTGTATTCCGAATTATTCCACTATCTGGTCCGGTTTTCGCCCGAAGAAGTTTGTTGCCACCATGCTCATGACAACCGCGCCGTGCTGGTTCAGGACTTCGCAGCGATGCCGGACAATGCCCATGTTGGGGCGGCTTCCCGAAGGGCGACTCTCCAGAATAGTCATGCGGGCGCTCAAAGTGTCGCCGGGAAAGACCGGTTTGTACCAGCGCAACTCGTCTACCCCTGGCGAACCCATACTGTCCGCATCGTTCATGACCGTATCGACTAACATTCGCATCATCAGGCTGCCGGTATGCCAACCGCTGGCCGCCAGACCGCCAAAGAGCGAGGCTTTGCCTTTTTCGTGGTCGAGGTGAAAGGGTTGAGGGTCATATTCGCTGGCAAAAGCCAGAATTTCCGGCTCGGTTATCTGGCGTGAACCTAATTCAATGACCTGCCCAACCTGGAAATCTTCAAAATATCTCATCTGGCGAGTTTTCTCAATTTCTAGCTACGGCCTGAACCGGCTAACTCTTTGGCTTCCGGGACCGGGATAGCCTGGGCCGGGGCGGTCTTATTTCGGTTTGACCCAGCCCGGTAATAGGCAAAGGCAGACAGGATAAACCAGGCCAACCCGATAAAAAGCACCGCTGTAAGTAAATTGGAAGAAGTTTTATGTAAAGTATCTATATCCATGCGCGGTCCATCGGTTACGGCGTAATCGTCAAGCGGTTTAGGCAGAGCGTTTTGCAACTCTTGCATCCGGCTCAAAACGACCCCGAAGGCTATCAGCAGACCTAGCATCAGGACCGGGCCAGCCAGCCGGACAGCCAACAGCATATTTTTAGAGCGCGACAGCCGCCAATCCAGAAAGGAAGACACCAGCAAGATTATGGCGCAGCCCAGGGCAAACCAGAGCCAGATACCTAAAATATTGCCAAAAGTTTTACCGGCCAGGTCTCGCGAGGCTATCGTCTTGAACAGAGCCGGGGCTACCATCGCGCCCAGCGTTAACATACTGCCTTCCAGCAGGGCAAAGGCCAGGATTTCGAACCCGCCCAGCCATACCGCCAATTTCTTACCCATTCTGCAAAACCTTTCCAGGATTAGACTCTTTCTGATAAGCTACTTTCTTATAATAGCGGTTCTGGTGGGGGAAATACAGCCTTTTCAGCTAAGAATTCGGTTAAATCGGGCCAGATTAATAGTCCCGGTTCTTTTTCTTGCGGGAACGAAGGGGGATAATATACTCGCCATCCTCGTCCAGGTCATCCAGGAGGCGTTCAAGTTCGTCGGGCGCAATCCCGGTCCCGGCCATTAAATCCAGCAGGTCCATAATTGCGACCAGTTCTGGTCCTTTCGGGACTCTGACGGGTCCGGTCTTTTGAGGAAGCAGATTGGGTTGGGCCGGAGCCACCGCTTCTTCACGTTCGCGGATTTTGCGTTCGCGTTCGGCAGTGGTTTCTTCGGAAACAGCCCGTTTGCCCTTTTTGGGCTTTTCTTCAACTACGCTCAATCCTGCCGGGGCAGGTAAAGCGGCTGTACCGGGCTTATTGACTGGCATACCAAGCCCGGCCAGACGAGCCGAAAGCTGCTCGAAGTGGCTTTCTCGCACCAGGGCGATAGTTGGCCCGGCCCAACCGAGCAAAGCCGGTTTAAATTCTTCCAGCTCAAAGATTTCGGCCAGTTGCGACTCCTGGGCGACCTGAAGGGCCAGGGCTTTTTCAGCCTGCAAGGGGCCGTAATAACCCAGCCAGCCTTTCAGGGCCAGGATGGTTTCCGGGGCTAACTGGTCCACATTCCGGCGGGACGGCCTGGGTAAAACCTGGGCCAGGAATTGGGCCACGCTGTCGTAAGTCAAGCCTAGCTGTTGAGCGCGTTGCCCGGCCCGCGCTGTAAGCCGGAAGGTGGCGGTAAACTGCTTTTGATTCCAGGTTTCGAGTTCGGCAAACTGTCCCAGGCGGTAGAAAAGATAAGGATTCCCACTGGTGGGCTTGACCTTTAATAAATCGGTTCCTTCCAGGCTCAGGCTGTCCGGTTGTAGAGCCTGATAATTGAGGTATTGCGGCACAACCTCTTTGCTGCCGGGTTTGGCCGGTTTCGGTGGGGTAGCCGGTCGGGCCAGTTCGCCCGTTACCAGGGCAAAGGTAGCGCCAAGCCTTTTGACCACGTAGCGTGCCGCGCCCGGTTGGGCCATCAGGCGGTCGAGCGTGGTCGCATCAGGTGTTTCCAGCAGGTGACAATTTTCGTACAAAACCAGCCGCTCGAACTCAACCGACCAGTCTTCAATGCTCTGGACTACGTTGGAGGCGACCGGAACCCGGTTATTTTCGCGCAAGGTCTGGATAATGTCTGTTCCACGTAAGCCGCTGCGTAAACCGCGCAAGACCGAATCTTTGGTAATGTGGTAGAGGGCTACGTCACCCATGCTGGTCTGGTTGGCGAAGCGGTCCACCTGGCGCAGCAAGGCCAGATTTTCGAGCGGAGCCAGAACCAGAACATCGAAGTTCGGCTGGGCCAGCAGGGCGTTTGTCAGTTCGGGGCCGTGAGCGGACAGTTGGCGGAACTGGTCGGCTTGCTGGCGTTCACGCTCGGAAGGTTGGTCGGCCAGAGCGGCCAATCCCAGGTCGGTCAGCCGGAAAGCCAGGGGGCGGCCTTTTTCGTCGCGGCCCAGTTCGGCCAGTCCTAGCCAGGCCAGTGGTTCGGCAAAGACCTGGGCCAACCATTCCCCTTCGACCAGGGCAAAATCTTCGGACAGTTTCAAGGGTGCGCTGACTTCTTCCGGTAGGCGAAATCCGCCTTTGGTCGTAGGAGGGGCTTTTAGAGTGCTGGTCAAACCGGCGTAAAATTCATCGCCATAATAACCCTGCACCGGAAAAAGCGGGTCGTACTCATAACCGTAACGGGAATTTTCGCGGAAGCTATTGACCGAAAAATCGTGATTTACCAGGAAGTTAGCATCCAGGTCACGGACCGCTGTAATCAGCCTGGAAAAATCGAGCCATTCGCCGGGCGGCAAAGAACCCTGCCTCCGGTAAAAATCCAGCAGCCCCAGCAAGAACAGCCGTGCCTGACTGAGTTTCCGGTCATCCGGCAGACTGGATTCATAATAAGACATGCGGTGAAAGCGGAGAGTTGGAACCCGCTTGAACTCGTTAAAGCCGCAGCGGACCCAGGCTCCGGCCAGCAGACGGGCCTGACGGTAACGGGGAAGACTGAAAAATTCTTCGCCCGCCGACTGGTTAGCATAAAAAAGGCCGTCCGACACTTTTTTCCCGACCAGTTGGGTTTCTCGCAGGAGAGTCCATAAAAAGAAAAGGCGGCCCAGGTCTTCGATTTTCTTAACCGTTTTAATCTCGCCCGGTTCTTTGACGCTTAATCCCTCGTTCAGCTTTAGAAAGTCCCGCTTGCCCGGTTCGCCCGAAACCAGCGACCCGACCATGTTTTGCTCAAAATAACGGGTGCTACTTATCATGTCGGCCAGCAGACTATCGAAACCGGGCGTTACTGGCAGGGTAGGGGCCGCTCCGCTGTAAGGCTGGGGCCGGTCGCGTTCCATGTATTTAGCTTCTTCAGCCGGAGTCACTTTATAGAGGCTGAGAACTTTAGAGTGAGTCCAGAGGTAAACCGGGGAGCCAAAACTGCCGCAGGAAGTCAAATCGCTTTTGTAAGGGAAACTGAACTCAATTCCGCCGTAGGTATGCAAAACGCCATAGAGCGCCAGCAAGCCGCCAATCAACTCGGCCTGGGCCTT
>JAYSYV010001506.1:0-2812 GCA_043727245.1 Chloroflexota bacterium
GTGGATAAGCACGTCCGTGTTATAGGTGTCGTAAATGAGGCCAATACCCTTTTCTTCCCAGATGCGATGTATCACCCGCACGATATAATCGACAATATCAACGTAATCCTCGTCAAAACCCTGCAAGCTCTGGCGGCGGGGCGTCCCCTGCAAAGCCATGAACTTGCTGATGTCGGTGCCCGGTACATCCATTACAGGCAGGGCAGTGGCTCCTTCGCTTGAGCTATAAGTGCGGCTGCCGGATGTAGGGGTAAGTTCTTTAGAAGACATTTTTCTGCGCTTTCTTCCTATAGCCGCCCGGCCGGTTATATTACTTAACGGCTCCCATAGTAAGGCCGCCCACGAAATGCTTGCGAATCAGCAGCGACAGTACCAAAATAGGCACTATCACCAGCATGCCGGTGGCTGACATCAACTCCCATTGGATACCCCTGGGGCCGCTGGCGACGCCATAAAACCCGACCTGCAAAGTCTGAGTGTTGCGGCTGCCCACGATCAGGGCGAAAAGGAATTCGTTCCAGCAGGCAATGAAGCCAAAGACCGCCGCAACGATAATGCCGGGCATTACCAGCGGGAAAGATATCCGGTAGAGAATACCCAGGTCGTTGCAGCCATCCACGAGGGCTGCTTCCTCAACTTCGACCGGCAAAGAGTCGATGTAGCCTTTAATCATCCAGGTGGCATAAGGTAGCACAATCGCCAGGTCCACAATTACCAATCCGGCGATAGTATCAATCAAACCAACCGTCCGGAAAAAGTTGAAGAACGGTATGATGATAACCACCGGCGGGATGAACTGGGTGGTCAGCACCCAAACTAAAAGCAGGTTGTTTTCGACGAACTGGAAGCGAGAGAAAGCATAGGCCGCCATCATCGCCATTGGGATAGCGATAGCAATAGTAACCGTACCGACTATAACGCTGTTAAGAAGTTTTGGTCCCATGTTCAGGGGGTCATCAAAAATAATCTTAAAATTATCCAGGGTCGGCTGGAAGAAAACATCCAGGGTACAGGCTTGCTGGTAGGTTTTAAGAGAGGTCAGGGCAATCCAGAAAATAGGTATCAGGATAAAAGCTAAAGTGAGCAGCACACCCACCCAGTAACCTATATTACCGGCCACCTTCTTGCCATTCACACGGCGAATCTTTAGATTACTTCGGGCTTTTTCAACCGATTTTACTGCTACGCTCATACTCAGACCTGCTTTCCTAATAAAAGTTTTACATAGAGGTAGGCCAGAATGGAGAGAAATATCACCAGCATAATCGCCAGGGCCGAAGCATAGCCCATATCCAGGTTTCTAAAGCCGATCTGGTAAATAAAGAAGTTGAAGGTCTGGGTAGAAATGTCTGGCCCGCCGCCGGTCATGGTCACTACCTGGTCGAACATTTTCAGCGAAAAGATAGTCTTGAGTAACAGGGCAATCAGGATTACCGGCCGCAGCAACGGCAGAGTAATATAGATGAAAAGGGTTAGGTTGGTAGCCCCATCCAGCCGGGCGGCTTCGGTTATTTCAGTCGAAATCGTGCCTAACGCCCCCACAAACATAAGCGCAATCAGCGGGGCCCAGCCCCAGGTTTCAGACATCGCCAGGCTAAACATGGCCCAGAAGGTATCGTTCAACCAGATAATATCCTGGGCGAACGGAAAGACGGCCTTAACCAGGTGGTCATACAATCCATAATCGGAATTGAGCATGAACCGCCAGGAATAACCCTTTAAGGTGGGGCTTACCGCAAACGGGAAAATTAGCAGCGTCTTGAGGATGGTATTGACCAGGCTCTTTTTCTGGATCAGCAGCGCAATGGCTAAGCCGATTCCCAGGGGAAGACCGACCGAAAGAACCGTAAATAAGACTGTAACTTGCAGGCTATTAATAAAGTTCGCGTCGCTGAAAGCCTGGGTGTAGTTATCTAAGCCGACAAATTCGCCGGGATCCTTAGATTTGGTTAGCTGCCAGTTGCGAAAGCTAATTACCAGGGCATAAAGTAAGGGATAAGTGGTTGTTGCCAGCAGCACGATAACGGCTGGCGATAGCATAATAAACTTGGCATATTTCCCGCGCAATTTCCCCCTCCTACAATCGGATTGTTCGAGTTATCAGGAGGCAGCTTTGCCTGCCAAAACGCTGTGGCCTGCAAAGCTGTCTCTTTTTGCTCAAATGATGCAACACTCTTTCCCCAGGTGAATGTGGGGATAGGAGGCGTCATTGCCTCCTACCATAGAATATTACTTGTAGTGGGCCAGGCCGAACACGGCCCAACTTCGCCCGCAATTTTGCTGACCAATTCCGAAAAGTTGGCCCACGAAACTATCGCCGAAATCGAATTGCAACTTCAAACCCTGTCGACGGCCCCGGTGGCAAGCGTAGCCTGGCGCGACTACGGTCAGGTCATTATTTGCGACACCTACGAGGAAATGGTTGCCGAAGCCGACCGGATTGCCTCGGAACATGTCCAGGTCATGACTCGTGACCCTCAATATTTCCTGGATAATATGACCAATTACGGCGGCTTTTTCCTCGGTCCCGAAACCAACGTGTCGTTTGGCGACAAAGTTATCGGCACCAACCATACCCTTCCGACCAAAAGCGCGGCCCGTTATACTGGCGGACTGTGGGTAGGCAAATTCCTTAAGACCTGCACTTACCAGCGGGTTAAACCGGAAGCCTCGGCCATGTTGGGCGAATACTGTTCGCGTTTGTGTGACCTGGAAGGCTTCGCGGGGCATAAAGCCCAGGCCGATTTGCGGGTTAAACGCTATGGAAACTATGGGAAGCAGCCGGTCGGAACGGCTGTAGCAGGCGCAGTAA
>JAYSYV010001507.1:0-8615 GCA_043727245.1 Chloroflexota bacterium
CGATAGCCGCTGCTAACACCGATAACCATATTTTCCAGCAAAGTGCGGCTCAGGCCGTGAAGCTGGCGATGGCGGTTGGACTCGGTCGGTCGCTTGACCAACATTTGTCCATCCTGCTGCTCGAAGATCATCTCAGGATCGAACTGGCGCTGCAAGGTTCCTTTAGAGCCTTTGGCCGTCACCTGGTTGTCTTCTGTAATACTCAGTTCAACGCCTTTAGGAAGCGCGACTGGCTTTCGTCCAATACGTGACACCTTTTATACCTCCATCTACCCTGTCTACCAGACGTAGGCCAGCACTTCGCCGCCTAAACCAGCCCGCCAGGCCATACGACCGGTCATCACGCCCTTAGACGTACTAACAATCGCGATGCCCATCCCGTTCATAACTTTAGGGATTTCGTCCCGCCGGGTATAAATGCGCAGGCCCGGTTTGCTCACACGCTTGATGCCGCTGATTACGGCTTTCTTGCTGCCACCCGAAGAGCTACCAATGTACTTGAGCGACACGGTCAGGGTCCGCATGGAACCCACCTGACCGGTGGTAAAGTCGTTGACGAACCCTTCATCTTTCAAAATTTGCGCTACGGCGATTTTGAGGTTGCTGGCAGGCATCGTGACTTCCAGATGCCTAGCGCCAGAAGCGTTACGTATCCGGGTCAACATATCCGCTATCGGATCAGTAATATTCATTCCTAATTACTCCTTACCAGCTCGACTTTTTCACGCCGGGCAGTTTGCCCTGCAAAGCATTTTCGCGGAAACAGATACGGCACATTCCGAACTTGCGCATGTAGGCGCGGGAACGACCGCACAGTTTGCAGCGCCGGGTTAGCCTGGTTGAAAACTTGGGCGTCCGGTTCGCTTTGACAATTCTTGACTCTTTTGCCATTGTGTTCTTTCTTCCTTTTCAAGAGGGGCAATCACACTTGCCGGGCAAGTGGCTGGCCCTACCTTGTCTTACTTGCGAAACGGCATGCCCAACAAACGAATAAGCTGCTGGCCTTCTTCGTCATTCTTGGCGCTGGTTACAATCGTCACTTCCATACCCCGGACTTTATCTACCCTATCGTAGTCAATCTCAGGGAAAATGATCTGCTCCTTGAGGCCCAGCGTAAAGTTGCCGTGACCATCAAAGCGCTTTGGCACGCCACTGAAGTCGCGGACACGCGGGAGAGCGACATTGATCAGGCGGTCCAGGAATTCGTACATCCGAGTGCCGCGCAGCGTAACGGAAATACCAACCGGCATTCCTTCGCGGAGTTTGAAGGCCGCGATGCTTTTCTTGGCCCGATTTACCACCGGCTTCTGGCCGACGATAGAGGTCAGGTCATTCACGGCTGCGTCAAGAGCCTTGGCGTTGGCGATAGCTTCGCCTAAACCGACGTTGACGACTACCTTTTGCAGAGTGGGAACCTGCATTTTGTTCTTGTAGCTGAACTCCTTGATTAGAGCGTCCACCACTTCATTCTGATACTTCAGGCGAAGCCGGGCGGGAGGAGCTGGAGTCCTATCAGCCGGGTCTTCAATCTGAACAGCGTTTTTAGCAGCCTGGGGACGAGTTGTTTTACCCGGTTGTTGCGGTTGACCGCCTTTTGCGGGCTGTCCACCCTTCTCGCCTTTGGTCGGCTGCTTTGCGTTTTTCTCTGCCACTGTCGTGTCTTTCTCCTTCTCGTCTCAAACCTATTCGGGATACCACACAGGCTCCCGTCGTCCTGCCACCTTAGCTCTACAGCCAGTGAAGGGCAGCGGTCTTTGAGCGAGACATCTATAGTAGGAAGAATGAGCGCAGAAGAATGAATCGAGCCAACCCGCGGTTGTGGTTTTCATACTTCCCAGAACACCCTTCGTACTGGGTCTATCCAACTATCTTTCTTCGGCGGCGCTCCGCTCGCGGGTTTGCCAACCGGTGCGATCCGGGATGGTTTTGCCACAATCGGTGTTCTTGCAGTAACGTACTTTTTCGCCATTTTCTTCACGATGACCGATACGGACCGCTTCGCCGCAAGACGGGCAAACGACCATAACATTGCTAACGTGAATAGGGGCTTCAACCTCTACGATACCGGCCTGACGAGCCTGGGTTCGGCCTGATTTGATGTGACGTTTGACAATGTTCACGCCTTCAACCACGACCTTATCCACTTCGCGCAGGACGAGTTTGACTTCGCCCTTTTTGGTTCGATACTTGCCCGTAATTACCTGGACCGTATCACCTTTCTTAATGTTCATTTTCTAAAAACTCCTGCGTCTTGGTCTGCCCGGCTTAAAGTACTTCCGGGGCAAGCGAAACAATTCTCATGAACTGCTTCTCGCGCAGTTCGCGGGCCACCGGGCCAAAAATACGAGTGCCAACCGGGTTGTTGTTAGCGGTAATCAGTACAGCCGCGTTATCGTCGAAACGAATATGGCTGCCATCTTCCCGGACATACTCTTTGCTCGTCCGTACGATTACGCAACGTACGACCTGGCCTTTTTTGGCCTGGCCGCCCGGAGCCGCACTCTTAACCGAGCAAATAATAACGTCACCTACACCGGCCCACTTGCGCATACCGCCACCCATAACGCGAATACACATTACTTCTTTCGCGCCAGTGTTGTCGGCTACTCGCAGGCGACTTGTCGGCTGGATCATAGCACAACTCCCTTCTTGACAATCTCTACCAAGCGCCAGGTCTTTTCCTTGCTGATCGGCCGGCACTCTTCAATCCGAACGATGTCACCCACATGGGACGTGTTGTGTTCATCGTGCGCTTTGAAGCGATTGTGGCGGCGGATCGCTTTCTTATACAGGCGATGCTTTTTGAGGTACTCGACCTCAACCACGATGGTTTTTTCCATCTTGTCGCTGACCACTTTTCCCTGGAGTACCAGCCGGTTAGACTTGGTTCCCACGGTTTCGGCAGTCGCGGTGGCAGTGTTCTCGCCAGTAGTATTTGCTAATTCTTCCGTCATTACCTGTTTTCCTCTTAGGACAACTGGTGGTTGTCCCTACATTACTAGGCGTTCTATACTACCGCAGCAGCTTCCACTTCGGCGATCAAAGCCTCAATTTCGCGCTCACGCAGGATAGTCTTTATCTGGGCGATATTTCTTTTTATCTGCCCGAAACGAGCCGGGCTGGGATTCTTGTAAGCCGCCCGCTGAAAGCGCAGATTGAACGACTCGGCCTGCAGTTCATCGATCTGCTCGCGAAGTTGAGTTTCATTCATCGCCCTGATTTCACGTATTCTAGCCATCTCGATTACTCCTAAGCCTTCTCTTCAGTGCTTTCAGCATCAGCATCAGCAGTCGCTTCCGCGGCAGCTTCAGCTTCGTGTTCGTGCTCAACCTGTTCGGTCAATTCCTCGACATCGTGTTCAGCCGCCGCTTCCATGCGATGCTGAGCCTTCTCGCTCAACTCCACCGGCGCGTCCATTTCGGCCTCGGTCATACCGGGGCGAGGAGCTTCGTGGCGAGTGACGAATTTGGTTTTAATGGGCAATTTATGCCCGGCCAACCGCATAGCTTCTACCGCCTGGTCCTGGCGGATACCGGCGATTTCAAACATAATCCGGTCCGGCTTCACGACCGCTACCCAATGGTCCGGCGCACCTTTACCAGAACCCATGCGGGTTTCGGCAGGCTTGGCGGTAACAGATTTGTCAGGGAAAATCCGAATCCAGATTTGACCACCACGGCGGACATACCGCGTAATGGCCCGGCGGGCCGCTTCAATCTGGCGGCTATCAACCCAACCCGGTTCTAGCGCCTGTAACCCAAACTCGCCAAAAGCGATAAAGTTGCCACGGGTAGCTCGGCCTCGCATACTGCCGCGATGCACCTTGCGGTGTTTGGTCCTTTTCGGCATTAACATTGTCTAAAACTCCTCTTAAGCAACATCTTCATCGGATACCACAGAAGGCATCGGAGTGATTTTCTTCATCTGGCCCGGAAGCACGTCACCTTTGTAAATCCAGACCTTAACCCCGATCCGGCCATAGGTGGTAAGAGCGTGGTATAGACCGTAATCAATATCGGCGCGAATAGTCTGGAGCGGCACACGACCGTCTTTTTCGTAGGCGACGCGAGCCATTTCAGCCCCGGCCAACCGTCCGCTAACCTTGATCCGAATACCCTTGGCACCCAGGCGCATGGCCCGTGTAACCGCTTGCTTCATGGCCCGCTTGTAGTTAACACGCTTGGCAATCTGCTCGGAAATGCTCTCAGCTACCAGGTAGGCATCCAGTTCGGGCTGCCGGATTTCTTCAATATTAATCTTGACCTTGCGGCCAGTTTCTTTTTCCAGCTCGCCCTTGAGTTGCTCGACTTTATCGCCGTTCTTGCCGATGACGATGCCCGGCTTGGCGGTATGTAGAGTAATCTCAAGATTGTTGCTTGAGCGCTGGATCTCAACTCTGCTTAGACCGGCGTTGGGCAGCTTGACCGCAACGGCCTTACGCAGGGCGAAATCTTCGTGGAGCTGGTTGGTATAGTCCTTATCGGCATACCAGCGGCTTTGCCAATCTCTGACAACGCCCAGACGAAACCCTATCGGGTGTACTTTGCGTCCCACTACTGAATTTCCTCCCGGTCTTCCACTACGACCGTAACATGGCTCATCCGCTTGGTGATACGGTCGGCCCGGCCCCTGGCCCTTGCCATAATCCGCTTCATGCGGGGAGCTTCGTTAGCGGCGATAGATTTAATGTACAAGCTGTCAGTATTCAACAGCAAGTTATTTTCGGCATTGGCCCGTGCGCTCTTGACCACTGCGTAGACATCGCGGGCGGAATGCTGAGGCATGTGCTGTAACAGCGCCAGAGCCTCGTCCACTTGCCGCCCCCGCACTACGTCCACTACGAGCCGCACTTTGCGAGGCGAATGCCGGATATATTTAAGCGTTGCGCTTACTTCCATCGGTTCCTTTCCTGAGTCCCAACCATTACTTCAAACTAGAGTTCAAACTAACAGCCACAACTCGACCCTAGCGGGATTTGGTACTCTTTTCCTGATCCTTGTGGCCTTTGAAAGTCCGGGTTGGAGAGAACTCGCCCAGCTTGTGGCCTACCATATTTTCGGTGCAATAGACCGGCACATGGCGGCGTCCGTCATAAACGCCCAGGGTGTGACCGACCATCTGCGGGAAGACCGTTGAATCGCGCGACCAGGTTTTCAGCACCCGCTTTTGACCGGCGGCATTCATGGCCTCAATCTTCGTTAGCAGCCGCTCTTCGATATACGGCCCTTTTTTTGTTGACCTTGACAAGGTTTTCCTCCAAACAGTTGCCAGCAATCAGTGAGCGGTAGTCAGTTTGGTCGGGATAAATCCCGGTGGCCGACTACCGTCGGGTGATTACTGCTATTTCGTTCTGCGCCGGATAATAAACCGGTCGGTGCGCTTGTTATTACGGGTACGATAGCCCATAGTCGGTTTACCCCAGGGAGTCTTGGGAGTAGACATACCAATCGGGGCGCGACCTTCACCACCACCGTGAGGGTGGTCAACCGGGTTCATTACGCTACCACGAACAGACGGGCGAATGCCCTTCCAACGCGAGCGTCCGGCCTTGGCCCAGCGTTCGTTAGCGTGGTCTAGATTGCCCACCTGGCCGATAGTAGCCATGCATTCAATCCGAATCATGCGGAACTCGCCACTAGGCAAACGGAGGGTCGCGTAATCGCCTTCCTTAGCCATCAACTGCGCTACGTTACCGGCGCTGCGGACAATCTGGCCGCCCCGTCCGGCATACATTTCGACGTTGTGGATCTGCGTACCAACCGGGATATTACGCAACGGCAAAGCATTGCCGGGGCGAACATCGGCGGTCGGGCCGCTGGAAATACGGTCGCCTACAGTGACACCGTTGGGAGCCAGTATGTAGCGCTTCTCGCCATCTTCATATTGCAACAGGGCAATCCGGGCCGAGCGGTTCGGATCATATTCAATTGCAATAACCTTGGCAGCTACGCCTATTTTATCGCGTTTGAAATCAATGATACGGTACTTGCGCTTGTGACCACCGCCCTGATGCCGGACTGTAATCCGGCCCTGGTTGTTTCGACCGGCCTGGCTTTTGAGCGTTACGGTCAGTTTCTTTTCGGGTTTATCCTTGGTAATTTCCGTGAAACTGCTCAGACGCTTCAGGCGGCTACCGGGCGAGGTCGGGTTAAATCTTCTAATCGGCATTTTACAAAACCTCTCCGTTACTTAGGCAGACTCGAAAATTTCGATTTTGTCGCCTTGCTTGAGCCGCACAATTGCCTTTTTGCTCACCTGAGTGTAGCCGGCAAAACGGCCTTTTCCGCGCTGCTTGCGGTGGACCCGCAGCGTATTCACGCCCACGACCGAAACCTTGAAGATTGTTTCAACAGCATCCCGGATTTGGCCTTTGTTGGCGTTCCGGTCCACTTCAAAAGTGTAGATACCATTTTCAATCTGATCGCTGGATCGTTCGGTTACAAGCGGGCGCTTGACTACTTGATACATGTTCATGTTAATCGCTTCTCCCGCTTCTTACTGGGCGTTATTGCCAGCTTCGGTTTCAAAAACCTCGGCTTGTGTCCGCGCATCCGCGCCCAAAATTTCATTTAGCCAATCTAGTGCTGCTACCGGCAATATTAACCGGTCATATTTGAGCATGTCATCCAGGTTCAAATAATTGACCAGAACAGGCTTGACGTTAGCCAGGTTGCCCGCCGCCCGGTAAACCAGTTCACGGGTTTCAGGAGAATTGTCCGGGATAACTACCAGGACTTTTTCGTTGCCCAACTTGAGAGCGTTCAGAGCCAGACTCATGGCTTTGGTTTTGGGCTCCAGGTTAATGAAGCTGTCCACCAGGGTCAAAGCATGCTCCTGCACCTTGGCCGACAGTGCCGAACGAACGGCTAACCGGCGCATTTTGCGGGGCATATCCTTTTCATAGCTGCGAGGTTTAGGCCCAAAGATAACCGCACCGCCCTTGTAATGGGGAGCCCGGCGGCTACCCTGACGAGCGTTACCAGTGCCTTTTTGCCGGTAAGGTTTGGCTCCGCCACCGCTCACTTCTGAGCGAGTTTTGGTAGAAGCAGTACCCTGCCTGGCGTTGGCGTGTTGGCGCACTAATGCCTGGTGCATCACCGCCAGGTTTGGCTTAATGCCAAAAATGTAGTCATTCAGCTCGATGGTTTCCACCTGATCGCCGCTGAGGTTGAAGACTGTTGCCTGCACTTTACTCTTCCTCCGCCTACTTCCCGGCCTTGACCGCTTTACGAATTGTCACGAGGCCGCCATTAGCACCGGGAACCGCGCCCTTAATCAGGATCAAGTTCTTGTCGCCGTCTAATCGTACTATTTTCAGATTCTGGGTGGTTACACGCTCCTGGCCCATGTGACCGGCCATACGCATACCTTTAACTACCCGACCTGGAGTAGTACCACTACCAATCGAACCCGGCGCACGCGCCCTGTCGCTTTGACCGTGGGTTTTCGGGCCACCATGAAAGTTGTGGCGTTTCATAACGCCGGCGAAGCCTTTACCCTTGCTGGTTCCAGTAACATCAACCGTATCGCCATTTTTAAAGATGGTGTCGGCGCTGATAGTATCGCCCACAGTGTGTTCCCCAACCGTGGCGGTACGCACTTCCCGCAGGAATTTCAAACCAAACTGCTTGGGATACTTGCCATTTTCCTGGGTACGAATCTGGTCCTTCTGATGACCTAATTGCGGCTTCTTCAGGCGGCTGGATTCCTCAAAACCGATCTGAACCGCTTCGTAGCCGTCCCTCTCTTTGGTACGAACCTGCGTTACCCGGCAAGGTCCGGCCTGGATCACTGTCACCGGTATAACCGCCCCCTTCTCATCGAAGACCTGGGTCATACCGAGCTTCTTGCCCAGTATCGAATCAATCATCGCTAGTGTTCCTTCTTGGGTAGGTTCCTGTTGCAGTAGTCAGTAGCTCTGGTCGGTTGTCAGTAACCGGCAAAATCTACTCAGCTTGTAAAAGGAACGCTCCTCTGTAAACCTAACTCGTTTTGGCCTATCACCGGTTCTTACTGACTTCTGACTACCGGCTGCTGACCACTGGCCTACAGTTTAATCTCAATCTCAACGCCCGCTGGCAGGTTTAACCGCATTAACGCGTTAATAGTTTTCTGGCTCGGTTTGATTACATCAATAAGGCGCTTGTGGGTACGAATTTCAAAGTGTTCCTGCGAATCCTTATCAATGAATGGCCCCCGGATTACCGTGTATCTTTCCAGCTTCGTCGGAAGCGGGACCGGACCGGCTACAATTGCCCCGGTGCGCTCCGCCGCGTCCACAATTTGCGCCGCAGACTGATCAAGAATCTTGTGATCAAAAGCCTTGAGGCGAATGCGGATTTTCTGTTCGGCCATCCTATCTTTTTCCTTCCAAAACTTAATTACTTGCTAAGTGCAAGTACCGAGGCCAGATTGTATCCTGACCTCGGTACTCTTGACTGTATTTAAGCTACGATTTCAGTAACCGAACCCGCTCCAACCGTCCGGCCACCTTCTCGAATAGCAAACCGCAACCCGACTTCAATAGCTACAGGTGTGATTAGCTCCACTCCCATCTGCACGTTGTCCCCAGGCATTACCATCTCCATCCCTTCAGGAATTGAGATAGATCCCGT
>JAYSYV010001508.1:0-2800 GCA_043727245.1 Chloroflexota bacterium
CAGGGTAAATCCATAGCGGCCTGAACAATTTTAACCTGTCCTTCCTCCACCCCGAAAGGCTGCCAGGCTGTAGCGTTGGTGGGGCCGAAGATTACCACTGCCGGAATCCCGGCTATCCCGGCCAGTTGAGCCAGCCCGCCATCGTTCCCAACGAACAGGTCGCATCCGGCCAGCAAAGCGGCAACCTCTTTCTCGTTGGTGCAACCGGCCAGGTTTACCAACCCGGCCTCCGACCCGGCCAGCCGTTTGATTTGCTCGTTCAGTTCGACTTCGCTGGGCGTACCCAGCAAAACTATTTTCGCCCCCTTTTGTTGGATTAACGCCTGGGCCACCCTGGCATAGTTTACAGCAGACCAGCGCCGAGCGATAGTATAACCGCCGCCGCCCGCTCCGATTGCCACTAGTGGCCGGTCAGGTTCGGAGCCGCGTAACTCGGTTAATAATGTTGCGGCTCGCGCTATCGCGGCTGCCTCGAGATAAATTTCGGGCCGTGGGTCATAGGCTGTCAAAGGCAAACTTTGGCCCGGTTTTCTTTCGGTTAGCGCCTGGACAAGCTGCCGCCAGTAATCCCGTTCGGTTAAATTTTCTCCGCCAAAGCCTTTATCTTCCACGCGCACATTTAAAAAGTTAGCGAGGGGAGCGCCGTTATGCAAACCCACCCGCCAGGCTGCGCCGGTAGCCTGAGCTAAAGCTCTGTACTTCAAAATACCAAATTTCAGGCTGAAATGATGAAAAAAGATGATAGTATCGTAGTGTTTGAAGCGCAGCCCGGCCATAAAACGCAGCGCCTGGATTAGATTGCGCGGTTTC
Source organism: Chloroflexota bacterium (assembly GCA_043727245.1). Classification (GTDB taxonomy): domain Bacteria; phylum Chloroflexota; class Chloroflexia; order Chloroheliales; family Chloroheliaceae; genus 54-19. The sequence goes on from JAYSYV010001508.1 coordinate 811, forward strand.
AGAGCCTGGCGTGGGTTATCAAACAGGTATTTATCGAAAACAAGAAGCTCATCAATATAAGGAAGCCCTGCCAAACCCTTCCAACCGGTTTCGGTAGTCAAGACAACCAGTTGGGCCGCCGGGTAAGCCTGCTTTAAGGCCCGTAAAGCCGGGACAATCAGCAAAGCATCCCCCAGGTCGGCCAGTTTCACCGCTAGAATCCGTTTCACCGGCGAAGTGGTTTGGTCCTGCGTTTCACGCAATCTGTCGCTCAAAGAGCGGTAAGACTTTTCCAGCAACTCTCGGATGGCAAGCCATTCGGGCGTGACGGTTTCGCCTTTTTCCCTGGCCCGAACGCCCTGGTCGGTCAGCAGCATAGCTTCGGCCCGGTAGTAGGCAAAATCGGCTAACTCCGCTTCGGGCAGATGATAGACCATCGCGCAAAGTTTAGCCAGGGCTTTTTCCAGGTTGGCCGTCTGGCCCGGCTCAAAATCGTGCCTGTGAATAATCCACCATTCCAGTTCGCTTTCGGCTACTTCCTGGGGATTCCAGCGAGCATTTAAACGCTCGTGCGTGATGCGATAGAAAGGAACCAGCCAGCGTAAAGCTCGTTCGTATTCCGGGCGACTCCGACCGCGCTTAAAAGCAAAGGCGGCTCTGGTCAGGCGGTAGGCATTAAAAAGAGCCTGGGCCGGGCTAAAGCCTAACTGTTCTTGCAACAGCCGCACGCTCAGGCTGAATAGTTTAGCCGGACGGCGGTCGTAATAGGCTTGCCACATGGCCGTTTCGGTGCGGGCCAGACGGTCAGGCTCAAAATCAAAAATCCGGGCATTTTTCATTATGTAACTATTATACTAATTTTTTGAATTACAGGTATTCCCTGTACCAATTTACCTCTTGCGGTGATTTTGAGATTAAATGGCCGCCCCTCTTGATTTACAACTAAATCTATTTCCTGTTCGGATGCGGTTTATAAGCCCAATTTTCAAGCCAGCGTTGAAAAGAGGAGGCTTCTTGCCTGAGTTTTAGCTCCCAACCTGCTCCATAAATATCGGGATGTAGGATTTCAAAACTGATAACCGGACTTTCCGCCCTGGTACAGTCGAGGCATATAACTCCGTGACCGTCTTCGCAGATAGGTAGCAATTCGCCGGGCCAGCGCCAGAGAGGAAAAAAGGGAATTTCATTCTGGTAATCCTCGTATAGTTTAACCAGGGTCAGGCCATCCTCCTGCCCCTTGTCAATTCCCCAGCCACCTTCAAGCCCAACGATACCATCATAGGGACCGAACCCGCCATTACGTACCTCGGTATAAAGCACTTTTAACAATTCAGGTAAGCGAAAGCCTAACCTCCGTTCAGCCGCTTTGACCTCTGCTAGCGGCACAGGTGGATAATCGACAGTATAGATGTCCTCGATTTCCTCTTCACCAATTTTTTCTTTTATCCGCTCGATAAGCGCGGCTGTTTTTTCATCCATTCTCAAAAATATCCCACTAAATCCTGACAATTTTAAATTAAGCGCCATAAAACTATTAGCCATTATAGCCGATTTTATATCAGATGCTCGACCGGAACCTTATTCGATAACCGCCGGTCGAGTGAAAGGCCGTTCCCTTCCAACGGCTGGCAAACTGGGCAGTACCAGGTCATGCGCTTTCCCAACCCCTGACGAGCCATCTTTATGGGTGTACCGCAGACAAAGCATGGTTTGGTGCGCCGCCGGTAGACATAACCCAGCGTATTACCGTGAACTTCTTCCGGCAGGAGTTCGGGCGGCAGAAAAGCGTGCAGAAAGCTGCCCTGTTCGTAGGAACGCTGGATTAATTCCAGGCTGTAACGCATCAAGTCTTCAAATTCAGGCTGACTGAGACTGCCCGCCGGTCGCTGGGGGTGCAGCCCGGCCTGAAATAAAATCTCCGACTTTAATATGTTGCCGATACCGGCCACAATGAATTGGTCCATAATCGCTTCGCCCAGCTCGCGCTCCCGATTTCCCGGCAAATTCAAAC
>JAYSYV010001509.1:0-2797 GCA_043727245.1 Chloroflexota bacterium
ATACCTTCTTCTTCCTCCAACCGGCGGGCCACGTCCAGCGAAATGGCGGCCATACGGGAGTAGCTGATGATTGTGACATCAGTGCCTTCTTTTTTGACCTCGGCCTTACCAATTGGTATGACGTAATCACCGCCTTCAGCCTGGGCTTCCGGCACTTCACCCTTGACATTGTAGAGGGCCAGGTTTTCCAGGAACAGAATGGGGTCGTTATCCCGGATACTGGCTCGCAGCAAGCCTTTAGCGTCATAGGGCGTGGACGGCGCGACCACCTTCAAGCCGGGAACGTGGGCAAACCATGTTTCGAGGTTCTGGGAGTGAGTCGCGGCAAGCTGTTGACCGCCGCCGCCAGGAGTACGGATAACCATTGGTACAGCCGTCTGACCCCCGAACATATAATGGATTTTAGCGGCATGGTTTACAATCGAATCCATCGCCAGGATGATAAAGTTGATGGTCATGATTTCCACAACCGGCCTCAACCCCAGCATGGCCGCACCCACTGCCGCACCTACAAAACCTTCCTCGGCGATAGGGGTATCCATTACCCGTTTGGTCCCGAATTCTTTGAGCAGCCCGGCTGTTACCTTATAAGAACCCTCAAAAATCCCGATTTCCTCGCCCATTAAAAAGACATCTTCATCGCGCTTCATCTCCTCGCGCAAAGTATCGGTGAGGGCTTGACGGAACGTAATTACTGGCATTTCTTACTTGGCCTCCTTGGCATGCTTATACTGCTCCCACTGCGGGTCAATCATATTCGCGACTGGCGTCGCATACATAAAGTCAAACATCGTATCAAGCGCGGGGGAAGGACTCTGCTCGGCGAAATCAATCGCCCCCTGGACTTCGTTATCAACGTCCTCCTGGATTTGCTTATCCTGCTCAGGGGTCAGGATGCCGTTTTCTTCCAGGACGCGGGCGAAATTAAAGAGCGGGTCGGACTGGCGGAAGCTCTTGACCATTTCGGGGTCGCGGTAGCGGTCTGGGTCAACCACGGAGTGGCCTTTAAAGCGGTTGCTGACAGCCTCAAGTAAAGTCGGTTCACCCTGCTTGGCCCGCTCAATGGCCCGCTTGACGGCATCACGGACCGCAAAGGGGTCTTTGCCATCTACTCGTTCGCCCACGATGTTGTAACCGGCAGCACGTTTGTACAATTCCGGCTCGGCGGCGGCGCTTTCGACTTTAGTACCCATACCGTAGCCGTTATTGATTACAAGGTACATCACCGGCAGATTCCAGATACGCGCCAGGTTCAAGGACTCGTGAAAAGCTCCGATATTGGTGGTAGCGTCGCCCATCTGGGCCACGACTATACCTTCTACGCCCTTATATTTCAGGGCCAGGGCCGCCCCGGTCGCCAGGGGCAACTGACCGCCCACGATACCGTAGCCGCCCAGGAAATGCAGGTTGACATCGAAAAGGTGCATCGAACCGCCGCGCCCTTTGGAAACGCCGGTTGATTTACCAAATAACTCGGCCATAACCGGACCGGGTTTAGCGCCGCGAGCCAGGATATAACCATGTTCGCGGTAGTTGGTAAAGATGTAATCCTCGGGCCGGAGAGCCGCCATCAGACCGACGATGGTAGCTTCCTCACCCAGGTTAAGATGGCAATACCCACCAATCCGGGCTTTGGTATACATCTCGGCCGAGCGTTCCTCGAATTTACGAATCAACACCATCATGCGATAGTACCCTAGCAGAGTAGTCGGGTCTTCTTTTTTAATAGATGCCGGGCTGAGTCCGTTTTGAGGTGTTTCCATCGCGATGGCCGTATCGGCCTTAGTTTCGGTTGTCATTTTATTCCATCCATTCTTATGACTTTACATTCCAGGAGCTTGCATTGCATGGACATAAGTAGAGTCTGCGCCACATTTGGAACACTTTTCGGGAGCTTGTTCGCCACGAATTGCTTCGCCACAAACCTCACACAACCAGTACATCGCCATCATCCGAACAATGTCGGCCCGGCTGACGATGCCGAGCAGTTGGTCGCCATCCATCACAGGCACGCGCCGGATGCGGTGATCGGTTAACAGGTGGGTCACAATCTCAACAGTAGTATCGGGGCCAACACTGATAACATCGCGGGTCATAACATCACCGACTGTGGCTCCCCGCTTACTAAAAATATCCGCTTCACTAACGATGCCGGTGAGTTTACCGTCCTCATTCTTCACCGGCAGCCCGGTGATACGATAGCGTACCAGAAGACGGGCGGCATCCTGGACCGAAGTAGCCTCGTTGACCGTAATCGGGTCAGCCGTCATGATTTCACGTACTAACATAGTCGTAATCTCTCCTTCTTCCAGTACTGAAGGGGGAAATTGCTTTCCCTCTGTCAGGTCCGGCATCACCAACTTTTAGGCGTTTAACGCCAGACCATCCACCGCCAGGCCCGCTTCGGCCAGGGCTTCGGATAGGGTCGGGTGAGGATGAACCGCCATCGCCAGTTCCTGGTTAGTGCCTTCCAGGAGCGTCAACAGGCTAAACTCGCCGATTAACTCGACTACCTCCGGCCCAATCATATGAGCGCCAAGAACCTGCCCATATTTAGCGTCCGAAACGACTTTCACAAAACCACTGGCTTCGCCCATAGCCTGGGCCTTGCCGTTTGGATTAAAGAGAAACTTGCCGACTTTAACCTCAATACCGCGTTCCTTGCACTGGGCCTCCGTCAGGCCGATAGATGCAATATTCGGGGCGCTGTAGGTACAGCGCGGCATATTAAGGTAATTCAGTTTCTGAGCGTGTTCCCCGGCGATAATTTCAGCCGCTACTACGCCCATCGCGGAAG
>JAYSYV010001510.1:0-2791 GCA_043727245.1 Chloroflexota bacterium
ATCAAGGTTGATTAGCGGGATATTGCCCGGAACCGTTTCGACCACCGGCGGCGGTTGGTCCAGCATAGAGGCAGCCGTGTTGAGTACCCCGGCGGGCAAGTTGTAAAGGTTATAGCCGCCTTCCAGGATGACGATGTAGCGGCCCGCGCAGTAAAACTCGGCGCACTCTTTCACAATGCTGGTCAGGCGGTGGTAAAGCTGGGCCGACAAGCTCAATCCGCCGCCGGGGTCCCAGACATACGGGTTCAGGGTATCGTTAAAATGACCGTCATACCCGGCTGAAACCACTATCAGGTCCGGCCTGAACTGTTCCGCCAGCGCCGGTATCACTCGCTCGAAAAGGGCCAGGTAAGTGGCATCGCCGGTTCTGGCCGGTAGGGGCAAATTGACCGAAAAACCTTCCCCGGCTCCCCGGCCTGTTTCATGGAAAGCTCCTTTTTCGGGGTAGAGTTCCGGCCCGAACTGGTGCAGCGAACAATAAACCGCCTGGGCATCTTCTTCAAGAATTTCCTGCGTACCGTCCCCGTGATGCAAATCCCAGTCTATCACCAGCACTTTTTCCCAGCCGTGGCGGCGGGCCGCTTTGACAGCCATAGCGGCATTATTAAAAATGCAAAACCCACCACCGCTCTCCCGCTGGGCGTGATGGCCGGGTGGGCGGGCCAACACCAGGGCGCTATTCGCTTCACGGCGAGCCAGCAATTCCACGGCGCTGATGGCGGCCCCGGCGGATAGTTGGGCGATTTCGTAGGAGCCGGTTTCCAGGTAAGTCGCTTCGGCCAGTTCGCCACCGGTCAGGCTCAATTTTTGAACTTTCTGGATATACTCGCTCGAATGGACTTCGGCCAGTTCGGCTAGTAAAGCCGGGCGCGGTGGGTAGACTTTAAACTGGCCCTGCTCCGGGCCGACCAGCCCAAAACCAAGCAAAGCTTCATAACAGGTCGTGACCCGCAAAGGTTGTTCGGGATTGGGTACGCGAGGCGGCAGGGGATAGGGATATTGGAGCATGGATACGGTATAAACCGGGTCAATCAGTTCTAAACCGGCCACGTGATGAACCAGCCTATCGCCCCGGAAAGAAATTTCGCCGGTCAGGTGGCGGGTAAAATCGGCTGAATAGAGCAGGGCCGGTTGCAGGTTCATAAGGTTATCAAAAATTAGGTTTGTGTTCTTGCAGAGAACGGATACGCCGGGTCAGGATGGGCAGCATGGCAACCGCGATATTCGGTTCGCGGCGCAGAGCATCCAGGAACACCCAGCGGTCAAGCTCGACCGCCTGAGTTTCGGTCTGGGCAGTTACCGTGGCGCTGCGCGGGTAGCCGTCAATCAGGGACATTTCGCCAAAGAACTCGCCTTTGGCAAGCGTATTGAGTTTAATTTCAGGCTGGCCGGGTTTTTCTCGCAGCGTCACCTCGACTGTGCCGTCAAGAATTACGAAAAGACCGGCCCCTGGGTCGCCCTGCTTGATAATAATTTCGCCCTGGTTAAAAGTCCTGGTGGTTGCCAGTTTAATCAACATTCCCATGTGTTCTTCTTTGAGGGCGGCCAGAATCGGGACGCGTCTTAAACTATCGGCCAGACTTTCCATGACTTGAACTCTTTCTAAAGTGCTAAGATTGCCGAAAGCCTTATCAGGTCAGCCAAGGTCTAGTAAAAGTAACATGGCTCGTTTATAAAACTGCTCGGCCAGGTTTTTATCAGTGGACATTTCGGCTACCCGGCGGGCCTGATTGCAGCAGTTAATGAGGGAAGCTAAATTTTCTTCCGCTTGGATTAGCAACTGGACTACCCGGTTGGAGCGCTTACCTAATATTTCTTCGGCCAACTCCACGATTTCAAGTTTAATCTCGCGCACCGACCGTGGGCGGCTGGCATAATCAAAAAGTTTATCCTCAGAAGGAGCAATCAGCACGTCAATAATGCTGTCGATCTTACCTACAATCTGGTAGACCCGCAGGATACTTTCTTCCAGCACTTCTTCTACTTCGTAATAACTGCCGAGCTTGCGGCCAGTGTTGAGGAAGATATAACCATTTTCTTCGGCGTTAGTAATGTGGACTACCCCGGTGCGGTTGCCCTGTTCCAGGGTATTGAGCAATTTATTAATTTTCACACTCTGACTGCTCAGGCCGTTTAATTCCGCCTCGCCGATTATCAGGGCCGAATAACTATGTACAAATTCCGGTTCTAATGGGTAAATCAGGACGCAATTTTTTCTACCGGCTGGAATTTGCTGGTTGATAATCTGGTGCAGAGCATCCTTATCTTTAGAAAAATGCTGCCCCTGGTCATCGGCAAAGCGGCTGTGAATTATCCGGCCCCGGTAAAGCAGCGAAAACCCCTCACTTCGGGCCAGCGAGCAGGTTATAAAGCCGGAAAAGCTGGCTTTCCAGAGGACATCATAGGCGGTCTTAACCTGTCCATCGGCTGGCTCCAACCCAAACGCGCTCACAAAGGGCAGTGGTAGGCCGGTCCAGTGCTTGAAACGGGGTGGCCGCAGCACTTCGTCACCTAGCTGCTGGCGGAGTTGTTCCGCTCCATCCCGGTTAGCCTCGGAGGTTGCGGTTAAAGCGTCCGCCTGACCCATGTAGGCTTTTGGCGCTATGACGGCAGTATCTGGCCCCTGGTGGTTATCTGAATGGTTAACCGGAGAGGCGGTTGTAGGCTTACGCGCCGGTAAAATCCGAATATTGACGGGCCTTTTTGGGGGTTGTGAAATCTCCACCGGGGTTTCCTGGTTGGTCCTGGCCTGGCCGGGCGGTTCGGCATGACTATTTTTTGCCGCACTCTC
>JAYSYV010001511.1:0-2787 GCA_043727245.1 Chloroflexota bacterium
CCTATGGCTTCGGCGTAGCGCCCATCCAGGTAAGCTCGCATACCCTGGGAAAAAGCAGCCCGCAAGCTGCTTTTACTTATAAAGCGTTCGCTGCCGCTAAAAGTATCAAGGTCAAGGATTAGAAGTGTGTCGTCCATCTTCTGAGGCCCGGTGTGGGCGGAAAGTTGCTCCATGACAAAATTGACCTTAGCTCAAAGTAATTAAATCCACAATCAATTAAACCTTAACTTTATACGGTTGGTAACTAGCCAGTAGTACTAAAGTGTATAACCTTTTTAAGGTAAAATGACTTCACTCAAAAAACTAAACTTCACCCATAATATTACCGGCTAACTTCGACTTAAAGCCCAGGTGCGTCGGTCAATATATCACTATTGTCTATTTTGCCAGTTTGAGGTAAATATTGCAAGACCAGGATGGTTATGTTGTCGCTCTGGGGCATCCTGGGTATACTGGGCGATTTCAGCCAGCAGTTTAGCTACCATATCAACCGGGTTTAGCCACCTTTTGGTCTGCACCGCCGCTTTGAACCGTTCAAAAGTATAGAGATTGCCTTCGCGGTCCCTCGTTTCCGGCACGCCATCGGTATAGAATTTCACGCTGGTTCCGGGTTCAATCTTAATTGCCACCTCGTCAAATTCGATACTATCATCAATACCCAGGGGCAGACCGGGTAGGCTAATTTCCTGGATAGTTTCATTGAGCAAAAGAGGGTAGTTGTAACCTGCGTTAGCCATGCGTAGAGTATTGCTGTCGGGTTCGAGCAGGGCGTAACACATTGTTACCATGCCAATAGAACGCTCGGCCTGAAGAGCCATATTTACGGAAGGAAGGGTTTCGCCGGGGAAATGCGGCGAGTTTAGGCGTGCATAAGCGGCAAGAAGTCTTCCATTTTGGCAATGGGCATATAGCGGAGCATATCCACCATTTCAAAAACTTTACGGTGGTGGGCCGTAACATTAACGGCGTAGAATTTTTTATCCTGTTTACGGGCTTCGATAACCAGCTTCAAAAGGGCCGAAATACCGGCTGAATTGATGAACATCACCAGGCCAAAGTCCATAATGGTGGTCTGGTTCATCCGGTCTTTAATACCGGAAATTTCCCTGGCCGAGGTAGCGTCCACTCTATCGTTTTGAATATGGATAATCGTGCATTCGTTTCCCTGCTCGACTTTTAAGGTCATGAGTTGTAATTCCTTCCCAAGAATTGTTAGTTGTTCTTTCGGCGGCCATAAGCCGGGATTTGCCTGAACAATTAAAGTTATAGTTGTGGTCTGAACAAATAGCGGCTTATTTAAGTACCACGTCCTATTTTCAGGCTCTAAAGAGTAAATCTTTAATTAAGGTTTTGCTCGGCTTTTTGCATTTCAAGATTGAACGCCAGACCGTTTTGCGATTCCCCAACCAACTGGTTGGATGTCATTATAATTGTCATCTTCCCCTACAAGTAGAACTTGCTTAAAATAATTATGGATTAAAGCTGTGACGACCGGGTTAAAGTTTAGTGACAATTATATGAATTGAAGCTAACTATTTAGCTTTCTGAAGAAAATCAAAATAATTGAATAACGTCCTAATGTGTTTAAGTTTAACTCACAAACAAAAAATCCGGGAGGAGTCATTGGTCCTAACCCTCCCGGATTCTTATTACAGTATTATTTTTAGTAGCTTATGAGATAATCGAAATTGATTACCCTAGCCGTAAAACCATCAAATCTTCATCGAAATACTGATTGTCGATTTTAAGGGCATGGGGTTCGGTCCCGTAGATTTTAAATCCCTGGGAAAGATAAAGCTGGCGGGCGGCGGTTTGCAGTGTAACCACGCCTAAATGCAGTTGTTCCAGGTCGGGGATTTTTCTGGTGTGTTCGATGAGTTTTCTCAGAAGAGCTTTAGCTACACCCTGCTGACGGGCTTCCAGCGCAACGTACACTCCCCAGATATTCGCTCTATGCTGACTTTTGGGGCCGTTTTCACGAAATAAGCCCATCATGCCAACCAGTAAGTTACCGTCGAAAGCCCCGACTATAAAATTATCCGAGTTACTGATGCGTTGGGAAAATTGGGCCAGTTTTTCGGCTTCTGGTATTGCCAGCGCAGTTTGGTAACTGCTGCCAAAGGCTTGCGGTTCTTCACGTAAAGCCTCTAACCGCAAGCCCCACCATTTTTGAGCATCAGCCTCAGTCAGTAACCGGATGTCCATTCTTTAGTCTCTCAACTTACTAAAGTTGACCGGCCCGGCGCAAGAAGCCCAGCATTTTGTAGATGAGCTTGGCGGCGTAGAAATCGGCCCGTTCCTGGCCCGGCATAGGGCATAATTCCATAATATCGAACCCAACCACTTCAGTATTGGCAGCGACCTGCTTAAAGATAGTGAAAAACTCGCGCCAGCGCAGACCGCCCGGTTCGGGCGTGCCGACAGCGGGCATTTCCGCCGGGTCGAAAGCGTCAAGGTCTACCGTTACATAGACGTGCTTACCCCACTTGAGGATTTCCTGGACATCGAAAGCTTTTTCGGCTCGCTCGTAGTCGTAGAGGATACCGGTTTTGGGGTTGCTGGCAACAAAGCTGACTTCTTCCGGGCTGATGCTGCGGACCCCTATCACGTAGACTGGCACTTCCATGTCGGCAATCCGGCGCATAACACAGGCGTGACTGAGTTCACCGTGATAGGTAATACGCAGGTCGCCGTGAGCATCAAAGCTGAGGACCACCAGGTCAGGATAGCGGTCTTTGAGGTCGCGGATTATCGGAATGGTGACACTGTGTTCGCCGCCCAGAGTAA
>JAYSYV010001512.1:0-2786 GCA_043727245.1 Chloroflexota bacterium
CCAGACCAAACCGGAATTTACAATTAACCTGGGTTCCAGTGAGGATTACTCGTTTGTGGATGGTTTCTATGCCCAGGAAAAAAGCGACCTGGGCAAGTATTAGTGGAGTCTGAGTAATCTGGTGAGCCTGCTCTCGCTGCTGGCTTTTGTTGGTTTAGCTAGTTTCCATCTTTTTTAAATTTGGCAATGTTATAATGGTTTTTAAGAAATGGCTATAAATCGAGAGATTATCCAAAAACTAGCTCCAAATTTAAACAGGCTAGCAGTTTGTCGGAGAGAACCTTATTTTGGCCGGAATGGTACTGCCTGTAGTTCTAAGTTGACACACTTTGTCTATATGTGGTAGTTTCTCGATTATTCCGACAGGCTGATAGGAGTAAAATAACAGCAAGGTGTTAATTTATGTTAGCAACCAGGGTTAAAAGTACCATAATTCAAATCAAACCTAAATTACTGGCCCTCTGGCAAAAAAGAAATCTATTGGACAGTAATGTAGGCAAAGCATTAATCCTGCTAAGTTGTGTCTCGTTGGGGATGATTGTAGGAATAGTCCAAACGGGTATCCCAACCAAGGGTGAAGACGCTGATCTTGATTCGGGCTATATTATGGCTTTAGCTTCAACTTTTCAACAAGGTTACATCCTGGGCCGAGACGTTTATTTCAATTATGGCCCACTTGCCCAATTAATAAACTGGCTGGCAACGCTGTTTACCGCTAGCCACTCAGCTTTTGATAGTTTTGCTTTGATGATAGTAATCTACCGCCTGGTGAGTTTAGTGAGCCTGGCCGGTATTCTTATGTTGCTTCCCCAGATACGTTGGAAATATACCCTGGTTGTTTTTCTTGGCTGTTTTGTTTTGAATATTGCCCTGGAAAGCGCTTACTACCGCAGCCTTTTTTTAGTCCTGGCAGCCGTGTTACTGGCTCGATCTCTCGCTGCTAGAAATCGGTGTCACAGGTTAATTATGGCGGCTTGTTTCGGTCTGCTGGCATTTGCGTTGCAAATGTTTACTTTTGAAATAGGCATTTACGCCGTAGTGTCTGCCATTACAGTAATTGTAATATTAGCGGCCTTGTCCTGGCGACAGTTATTCAGAAAAGGCGATTTGTTGCCGGTTAAAGATTTAGCTCTAACACTCGGAACGCTGTTGGGAGTTTACCTGCTCGGAAACCTGCTTTTAAGCCTGGTGTTTAAACTGACCTCGGCCAGTTACAAAAATTTGATAGATTACCAATTATTCTCATTAGACCTGGTTCGAGGCTACAATTATACTTTTGGCGTTCCCTGGTCACTGAGTAATATTGGTACCTGGATCTTAGCCCTGGTGATAATTTACTCGGTTGGATTGGTAATCTGGTATTGTAAGAAATTACCAGTTCAAGAAGCTTATTTGTTATTTAGTCTATTAATTTTTAGCCTGTTTGAACTTAAAAGCGCAATTACCCGCAGTGACCTGGGCCATTTAGCTTATGCCTGTCTACCTGTCCTATTGTTGTTTTTAATATTGGGACACGATTGGTTGCAAACCGGCGGGTCTATCAAGTTGGTTTGGGCAGGTTTATTTATAACTCTAATCGCAAGCTGGCCTTTGGCTAATCTGGACAGTTTTAAGACCCTAGGGCAAGTATTGGATGGGAAAATTTCGGTAAGCGCTAAAGTTAAACAAATTTTAGAACAAAATACACCGGGCGATCAAATCGTACCAAAAGGAGTATTGACTGCCGCCGATCCTGCTAAAGCCATACTTACTTTCCCCAATGAGTACTATTACGGCCTGGGGTTCAATAAAAAAATAGTGGCACCCATAATCCAGGCTTATGCCGCCCATACTCTCAACTTACAACAGTATTATATAGATACCATGGCACAAAATAAGGCTAATTTAGAAATATTATATGGTCTGGACGGTGTAAATTCGCTAAGTATAGATAGTGTTCCCAACATTACCCGTTCGCCGCTTATTTTTGATTACATTTATAAAAACTTTGAAATGAAAACGCGGGAGTTATTTGGCAAAGGTTATATGCTTCTAAAAGCTCGACCTGAACGCCAGGATATGGTCAGCTCAACGATTACTTTTGGGACGGAAAAAAATAATCCCAATCTATACATTTATAACTTTAACGAGCCTGCTAAATGCAGCATGATGCGTTTAACTCCCAAAATTGAATACCCTATTACCAGCCTAATCGGTCGCCCAAATAATTTACTGGCCGAGTTCTGGTGGGGAGGAAAGAGATTTCAAAAAACCGGAATGGTAACAATAGAACCGGGTAAACCTTTCAGTACTTATATTTCCCTGGTAGACCCAACCAAGTTTGACAGTTTATTTACCAATGAACTTATGCAAACTAAGCCAGTTGATTCTATCCAGATCAAAATTCAGCCGACCGGCCTCTTTGGGGTAAATCCAAATTCAGTAGAACTCACTAAATTGGAATGTATTACTTTTGAGAGATAGCTAAATTGAAATAATTTATTCACGACTATTTTTAGCAGAATATCCTCTTCACATTCCAACACTAACCTTTTAGACTACCTACAGCGCAGCCACCGGAAACAATAAAAAGAGGTCTTAGCGCGATTGCAACTAAGACCTCTTTTTTACAGCTTGAAAACATATTAGGTCAGAGTAGTTAGCCTTTAAACCGCCCGGCCAAAATCCTGCGTTTCTAGCCATTTTTTGACACTTTGCAAAAATCGCCCAGCCGTTGCGCCGTCCACCACCCGGTGGTCGAACGATAGGCACAGGTTCATCATCGAGCGAACCACAACAGTATCGTT
>JAYSYV010001513.1:0-2782 GCA_043727245.1 Chloroflexota bacterium
AGATAGCTTAATCCTGGAACCAGTTTTCCATTTCCAGTTCACCGCTCGGCGGATTAGTTTCAATCCGCGCCCGGCGATAGGAATACCAGTTCCAGAGAACCTTCATTTCCCGGTCGCTCAGACCGGCTGAATGGTGGATGTGAGCCAGGGCCGGAGTGCTAAAATCGGCCTGATTAAATTGTTCGATGACCCGGCTTAAAAAAAGCTGGGTAGCTTCGTCAAACTGGTAGCCAGCGCCATTTTCAAGGATTAACCTGGCTAAAGGCTGGATGGTTTTTAAAAGATTTATCACGTCAAACGTGGTCAATGGTTGAACCTGCTTCATAATTATTCCCTTTACTTTTGGCAGTAGCCTACAGTTAACCAGAAAGAATTTAAGAGCCAATTATGGGGTTGTTAACAATTTATTAAAAGCCTGTTAGAATCTACACTACCAGGCTGTTTATGGCAGTGCTGAATTGCAGAAGGCTAAAGTTGGGTTGTTTAAGGCTGGATTATTATTAACAAGCTGTTAACTATTACTTAACACTTTAAAAAAAACATATTAGAAATAGCCTGTTAATATAGGGTACGGTAAGAGCAACCAAAACGCTATTTCGTATCCAAATTTATTAGAATCAAGCCTTAAATATTGATTCCAGTCTGGGAATACCAGGGTCGAGATAATAAGAGAGTCGAAATCGCCGGGGGAAGTTACACCTTAGAGCGGACGGACTGAACAAGCCCACGCCGGGCGTTTTGGTTAAAATCCACAAAGATTATAGAATCAATGAGTGCTATAATAGAACAAATAGACCTTATGAGCGTGTATTTGAACCCTTTAGGAGCATAAAATGGCGTTACGTGAAAATTACTTCATAACATTACGCAGGCTCCAGGATGATGTACTTTTCCTGGGAAGTCTGGTTTCAAAGGCGACCGAACAGGCCGTAGACGCTATGATCCGGCGCGACCCTTATCTGGCCGAGAAAGTTATCGCCGGGGATAACGAAATAAATACGCGCCGGTTTGAGTGGGAAGAACAAGCCCTGCTGGTGTTGGCAACCCAGAACCCGATGGCCGGTGACTTGCGCTTAATCGCAGCCGGTATTCATATCGTGGACGAACTGGAACGGATGGGCGACCATGCCAAAGGCGTAGCCCGGATTAGCCTGAATATCGGGCAAGTGCCTTTAATCTACCCCCAGATTCCTTTGCCGGATATGGCGCGGGTGGCCTGTACAATGCTGGACCAATCGCTCACGGCGTTTACCCAGCGCGACCCTCGGTTGGCCCTCCAGACCGGCCTTCAGGATGACGAACTGGATAACCTGTACAACATCGTTCAGGGCGAACTGCTGGAACTAATGCTGGCCGACCGCTCCAATATCCAGCAAGCCAACCTGTTACTCTGGTCGGTCCACAACCTGGAACGGATTGGCGACCGGATAACTAACATCTGCGAACGGGTGATTTTTGTTTCGACCGGCCAGATGCAGGAAATACCCGGCTCCTACTCCCGCCGACCGCCTGTGGCCTGATTGAAAAGCTCAATCCCACAACGTAATCAGTTCAAGGCTGTTAGTGGCGACCTTGCGCTCTCCGATATTCTCTACAACCTGGCTGTAGGTATACGACCCAAAGCCCATGCCGTCAAACCAGGTCAACAGGTAGCCTACAAGTTCGGGCTGCTGCTGGTTGTGTAGTATTTTGTAAGCCAGGGCGCGGGCTTTCTACTCGTCAAGAAGGTTTAGGGTCTAAAACCGGGTTTCAAGTTTCCGGAAAATAAGCAAATTTATCTAACCCATTATAAAAAATTTAGTATGTGTATGGGTAAATGATACCATAATCTATATTTTTGCAAATAGATTTAGAAACATTTAAGGGTGAGCAATAACTATGAGGGTGGAGGCCCGCCGCAGGACGCACTCAACCGCCTGACGAGCTGTGGTGGGGTCGAGGGCGGCGAAACTTTCGTCCAGCACCAGCACTTGCGGGTTTTGGAGCAGGGCGCGGGCCACGAACAGGCGGCTGCGTTCGCCGTGGGATAACTGCCAGCCGCTTTCGCCAACCATCTGCTGCATCCCGGCAGGCATCCTTTCCAGCAACCCACCCAGCCCCAGTTCCCGGCAGATTTGCTCGGCTTCGGTCAGGTCTTCTTCCCTGGGCGGCCAGGCCCGGCCCATCAGCAGGTTGAAAGCAAAAGTCTGGTTGATGACATAATTTTCGTGGAACTGGGGCGCTAAAACTATCTGCTTGCGCCATACCGGGTCGCCCAGAGTGGGCCGGTCGAGGCCATTCAAAAGCAGCAAGCCGGAATCAGCTTCGCGTAAGCCGCCCAGAATAGAGATGAGAGTAGATTTCCCTCCCCCGGAAGAACCTTCCAATAAGAGCCGGTCGCCCCGCCGCACGCGAAGGTTACAGCCCTTCAAGACCGGTTCGGAATGTTCGGTGTAGCGGAAGTTTAAATGTTGGGCTTCCAGCACCACCGCCGGAGCCGCCTCAAAAGCAGCTTCTTCGGGAACTTCCGGCCCAAGTTCCTCAAAGCGGCCCATAATTGAGGGACCAGCCGCCCCGGTATTTTCCTTGCGCCGGGCCGAATGTAGGAGCAGCGAAACCTGCTTCCAGGCGGCAGCGGCCATGCCCAGGTTGAGCAGGCTTTCGCTAAAGTTCGCCAGCGGAAGATAGACCAGCAAAATGCCGCCCAAACTGAGGGCGATGCTGGCGAAATCGGGTGGACCCTGCATGATGGCGCTTCCCAATAGCAAAAGGGCCGTGAAAATCCAGCCCCGGTATATCCCTA
>JAYSYV010001514.1:0-2778 GCA_043727245.1 Chloroflexota bacterium
GTAGTGTTCCTCTAGCAAAGGCTGTTGGTGGTTTACAACAAGCAAATGGCGCTTATTACAGCAATCCTTGGGGAACTAAAGCCAATATTGAGACTGCTAATCCCCAAATTCGCGCAGGTGGCTACCAATTCTCTTGGGTAAGGACCACTGTACAGTATGAGCCAGGTGGAGGGACCAACAATTATGTTGAAATTGGTTGGTATAAGGACGGTGGTAGTGGAACAATATCTGTAACTGTAGTTTCGGACTTAAATGGTATTCATTTTCAACAAAGCTATAACATTCACCCTACACCGGGTTCTAGTCATAGTTACCAATTACTTTGGAATACCAGTAATTCTGGGTATGATGCCCGGTATGATGGTGTACTTGTTGTTAATAGGCCAGGACCACTTTCTTTAACCCGTGTTTTCTGTGGTGGTGAAACAGGTGATAGTATCAATGCAATAGGTGTTTCAGGATGTTTGAGTAATCAATACGCTAATACTTCATCAGGAAGTTGGACAAATTATCCTTCATTCATTAAAGATTTTAGCGCTGGTTACTTTGTTACTACTTTAAGTTCTAATAGTTGGCAAGTTGGAGGGCAAAATTGATAGACCTTTAGTGGTTAAGCAACAACTATGTCGTATATTAACATTCAACTCTTCTGTTGCTTTTATTTTCAGAATCGTACTAAACTTAAATATGCCATAAAAGGATTTTATAATTGCTCATCTCCTCGTCTTGAAAGGAGTAAAATGATGAGAAAGTATTTTATTGGGATTAGTGCATTTATTGTTATAACAATAGTTCTTGTTGCTACCTTGAGTAGCATTAATGACCGAAAGGTAGAAGCTATTCCCATTATCTGGACCACACAAAAAATTGAGGCTACAGCACTAGTTTATGCCCAACAAATGGGTTTTCAGGGTACGCCCCTAAGTACTGTATCTAAGAAGATGTCTGTAGCCGATTTCAGATTACTTTTAGATCCATTTAGCAAAGGCGATCTTGGAACTGATGAGGTTTGGCTAGTGTTATTTAAGGGAAAAGCTATTATTAGCCATCCAAGTCAAAAAAGTATCACTTCTCAGACTACTGCTGACACTGTGTGGGTAAACCTAACTCCTGATGGTCGTATAATAGGTTGGGGCACGCTTGCACCTGGTACCGAACTTAATTTAAGTGCACCCTTGCCTACTCAACCGACTTCGTGGCCGACACCTGTAGATACTAAGAGCTAATCTCAATAGATTAACTAGTAAGGATGTATGACAGGTTCCGGCTCTCGCAGAGCTTCCGGGCCCTGGCGGTGCGCCTCGTAGAGGTGCAATGCGGGGCATCAACCTTCATTCTTAGTCCGCTTAGCGGACCTCGCCCCGCCGTAGGTGGGGTAAGAATGAATGGTTGATAGGAAGCTCTGCCCGACGCACACACTCCACAAATCTGCAAAAACGCCCCTATTTGAACCTGACATCCGTTAAAAAGGTAGTTAAGAAGCACCTGAATTCATTGGGAGGTTCTTTAACTATCCTTTTAACTATCCTTTTGACTGCTGTAGTAGTCCATTCCGGCCATCTCGTAACCCATTAAAAGACCGGCCAAATCCTCAAAACTGGTCGCTGCCAGGCCGCCGCTCTTTAAGAAACTGCGGTTAAGGTGGGCCTGCTCTTTTGTGCCGAAAACCGCGATTACCGGCATTTCCTTCACAAACTGCTTGTAAAACTCCATACGCCCTTTTAGAAAGCGCCTGGTGGCCGATGGCGGCACAAGGACGAAAGTTACTGCTTGTAACTGGGTAAGCTGCTCCGGCGGCTTGCCTGACCCTGGTCGGTTAACCCACTCCTTATACTGCCGGTAGGCTACATAATCGTTGCAGTGAGGCGGCACGTATACGTCATAGAATTGCACCCTGTACTCCTCGCTAAGTTGGGTCTCGCCCTTCTGGGTGATCCGGTAATAGTAAATTCTCTTAAGGGCCTCGATTAGCGTTATCGCTTGCACCGTCCGATCTGGCATTGGCTTGACCCGGTTGTAGTGGACCGGCTTGACCAGCTTCCAACCCAGCATGGCGAGGCCTTCCTCGATGCCCATTTCCCAATCGCGCATGAGGATCTGCTCGTTGCCTGGCTCCCGGTCGTACTCGTTATTCCAACCCTGGCCGATGGCGGTAGCTCCCGGCTGCCTCAGTAGCCAGCACAGCATAGGGCGTTTGCCTATGTCGGTCTGGCAGGCAAAACTTCTGAGCAGCCCTAGCTCTCGAAGGCGGCTTAGATCGCCTAATGTGTGTGTTACCTTTTTATCGGCTTGCAGGACGTGGTGAAGCTGGTAGGTAGTGCCAAATTTATGTTCGTGCATGTATTTGAGGATAGCGAGCCTGCCTGGCGTCAAAACGCTCGAATTGTAAGGCGGGACGGCTTTTCTTTCCCTTGTTTTTGGTTTAGGTTTCTCGCTAGTAGTCATGCTCATACGCGGTTCCTCGGTTTAGGTGGCTAATGGCTAATGGCCGGAAAAAGTAGTGCAGTGGTCCGGTTCAATTGCCAACGACCATTAAGAGTATGTGGCCGTGGTTGTGGGCGCTGAGGGCCGCTCCGACCCGCTCCGCCCGGTTAGGGGTCGTCACCCACATGCTTTGAGTGCTGCTATTACTGCCGCCGCCGTATTTGGCGAAAGCCTCTATTTTTCTATCCAGCATTTTGCCGTAATACTGGCCGTCAATCTCAATATTGATGGTGCGTTCGTTCCCCCCTCCGTCAATAACGGTGGCCTGGGCATCGGCTATATCGTCTACTGACG
>JAYSYV010001515.1:0-2775 GCA_043727245.1 Chloroflexota bacterium
TTCCCGTTCCATGTTAGTCCCTTTTAGTTTCTGTTGATTCCAGGGTCATTCAATCTGGCTTTGTTGGAGCATTACCATTTCTTCCTCGAAAGCGTTGCCCATTTCTTTAAGCAGTTTAAGAGTCTCCTGGGCTTCTCTTTCGTCAATTTTGCTCATAGCAAAACCAACGTGGATTAGCACCCAGTCTCCCGGCCCTATTCCTTCCGAGCAAAGCAGGGCTACGTTAACATTGCGCCGGACGCCTGAAACATCCGCTTTGGCAATATGGTTTGGTTCGTCCACAAACTCAATAATTTTTCCGGGGATGCCCAGACACATATTGTGACTCCTTTTAGTTATACCCTAAGACGGGCGGCCGCTACCGCCGCCTGGCCCAGGCTCAAACCCCCATCGTTAGGAGGAACCAGCCGGTTTAAGTAGGTTTGAAAACCACATTCTTGGAGGCGTTCGACCAGCCGCTCGGTCAATCGCCGGTTCTGGAATACTCCTCCAGAGAGGGCCACTGTTTTAAGGCCGGTATCGGTCCTGACTTGCAGGCAAGCCGCCACGAGCAATTCACTTACCGTAAGATGGAAACGCCCGGCGATACGGGGTACCGGCACTCTCCGCTGTAAATCTTCAACAATTGCCTCAATCAGGGGAAATACGTCCAGGATAAAAGGCCGCCCTGGCCTGATAGCAAACGGGTAAGCTTCCTTCACGAGGAGGCCGGTGTCGTTTTCGGCGAGAGCCTCCAGTTCAATGGCGGCCTGGGCTTCGTAAACTGCCTCGCTTCGCCCTCCTAAGAGAGCCGCCACCCCGTCAAACAGGCGGCCCAGGCTGGAGCAACGGGGGCTATTGATGCTGTTGGCTATCATCCTGGGAAGGGGCTTCCATTTAGCCTGGTCAAGCCCTCTCACGAACGGAATTTCAAGATCCAGAAAAGACTCTCCATAGACCTGATAAAGGTAAACCGCCGCCATGCGCCAGGGCTGCTTCACGGCCATTTCGCCGCCCGGCAATGGAACATAAGCCAGATGGCCTGCTCGTTCGAACTCTGCGAGACTGGCAGTCAAAATCTCGCAGCCCCAGATTGTACCGTCCGGTCCGTATCCGGTCCCGTCCGCTGCCAGGCCTATGACCGGCCCGGTAAGCCCGTGTTCCGCCATCACGCTGGCTACATGAGCGTGGTGGTGCTGGACGCCGATTTTGTAAGGGACTTCTAACTCCTGGGCATAGCGGGTCGCCAGGTAGTCCGGGTGTAAATCGTAGGCAACGGCTTGGGGAGTTATGTCAAATAACCGTTCAAAATGCTCTATCCCGGCCCGGTAAGAGCCTAGAGTTTCCAGGTTTTCCAGGTCCCCGATATGGTGGCTGACGAAAGCCTGCTGGCCCTTACCCAGGCAGAAGGTGTTTTTTAAATGGCCGCCACAGGCCAGGAGCGGTACAGGAAATTCAAAGGAAAAGCTTATAGGGGCCGGGGCATAGCCCCTCGAACGCCGGATGAACTGTGTCCCACCCGCCAGGGTGCGAACAACCGGGTCGTCACAGCGCATATGGATGGGCCGGTCGTGGGTAAGCCAGCCCTCGGCGATGCCAGCCAGTCGAGCGATCGCATCGGTATCCTCGTAAGCAATCGGTTCGTCGCTCAGGTTGCCGCTGGTCATTACCAGGACCGCCGGTATGCCTGGTCCGTTAATCCTGCTAACGGCTCTCAGTAAAAGATGGTGTATTGGGGTATAAGGCAGCATCACTCCCAGGGTCGAATAGCCAGGAGCCACGGCGGTTGCCAGCGGGCTTTCGGGCAATAGTTTTTGTTCAAGCAGCACAACCGGCCGCTGCCGTGATTGTAATAAAAGGGCCTCGGCTTCGGGCACCTGGCAAAACTGCCGGGCAGCGTCCAGGTCCGCTACCATGAGAGCGAAAGGTTTGGCTTCCCGGCGCTTGTTCCGCCGCAACCGGCTTACCGCTTCGTTAGATAGGGCATCACAGGCCAGGTGATAGCCGCCCAGTCCCTTAATCGCCAGGATAGTTCCACCGGCTAACTGCCGGGCTGCTTCCTCCACCGGATGATCTGTCTTTAAGGGTAGGCCCGCTGCACCCAGTAAACTTACCTGCGGCCCGCAAGCCGGGCAGGCGTTAGGTTGAGCGTGAAAGCGCCGGTCCAGCGGGTTATCGTACTCGGCCTGGCAGGAAGGACACATTTTAAAGCGGGCCATGGTGGTTTTATCGCGGTCGTAGGGTACATCTTTAACGATGGTAAAACGAGGCCCACAGTTGGTACAGTTAATAAAGGGGTAGCCGTAGCGCCGGTCAGCCGGGTCGAACAGCTCGCCCAGGCAGTCCTGGCAGGTAGCACTATCCGGGGCAATCATGGCCAGACGCACAGAAGTGGACTGGCTGTGAGTGATTACGAAGGAGGCGCTTCCAACCGGCAGTAAACATTCGATGCATAGGGAATTAATCTGGGCCAGGGGCGGGATACTGGTTGTAAGAGCCTCTTTAAATGCATCGAGAGCCATGGGCTCGCCTTCAACCTCAATCGTTACCCCGGCACTGTCATTGAATACAAAGCCGCCCAGAGCTAACTTCACAGCCAGTCCATATACAAATGGCCGGAAGCCTACACCTTGGACAATACCCTGGACTATGATGCGCCATCGCTCTATAGTGGGATTAACTGAGGTCGCCATATTTGCCTCGATTTAAAGTTTACAACCCTGTCAAAAAATTATACCATAATAATTTAAGAGCCTTAATAATCGGTGCGGTCTAATTACTTTACCTTTTTCTAAA
>JAYSYV010001516.1:0-2765 GCA_043727245.1 Chloroflexota bacterium
CAGCCCCAGGCCGGTGACATCTTCCGCTTGAAAACCGGTGTCAAAGGTCAAACTTCCCATAGTTTCGCCGGGTAAGTTCTGGATTGCAAAAGAGAGCTATGAGTTTATATACAAAAAGGAAAGAGCAATGAGTTTTCTAAATTTAGAAGGCAAAGTAGCCATTGTTACTGGCGGTGGGGCCGGGATTGGCCGGGCCATTGCGCTGGGTTTCGCCCGCCAGGGAGTGCGGGTAGCTGTGGTGGACTGGAAACCGGAAGACGGTCAGGCCGTTGTGGCCGAAATTGAAAGACTGGACGAGAATAGGCCGTTGGACGAAACACCGGCTGTTTTTATCCAGGCTGATGTCTCCAAAGATGGCGATGCCAGCCGGATTGCCTCCGAAACAATGGCCGCTTTTGGCCGGATAGATATTCTCTGCAACAACGCCGGTATCCAGACCTATGGCACGGTCGAGAGTATGAGCGAGGATACCTGGGACCGAACCCTGGGTGTCAATTTGAAAAGTATTTTCCTGGTTTCAAAA
Source organism: Chloroflexota bacterium (assembly GCA_043727245.1). Taxonomy (GTDB): domain Bacteria; phylum Chloroflexota; class Chloroflexia; order Chloroheliales; family Chloroheliaceae; genus 54-19. The sequence continues at coordinate 524 of JAYSYV010001516.1, forward strand.
TATGTCATACCGTACATGAAACAGTCCGGCGAGGGCGCTATCGTCAATACCGCTTCGGTTCAATCCCTCCGCGCTCTAGCCAATTCGGCGGCTTATGTCGCCAGCAAGGGCGGCGTTACCTCGCTCACTCAGGAAATGGCCCTGGACTTAGGCAAGTTCAATATCCGGGTAAACGCCATTTTGCCCGGCTCCATCCGCACCCCTATGCTGGAATTTTCGGCCAGTCAGGAAGCCGACCCGCAGCAAGCTATTCGTGAGTGGGGCAAACTTTATGCCCTGGGGCGGATTGGTGAAGCCGAAGAAGTCGCCAACCTGGCCCTGTTTCTGGCAAGCCCGGCGGCCAGCTTTATTACCGGAGCGCCCTTCCTGGTGGACGGTGGGCTGGCCGCCCGCCTGTTTTAACTCTTTCATAAGTGTGATTTATATGACTGTGAATAGGTTTGAAATATGGTAAAAAGTACTGGACACCTGAAGTTAACTATGGTATAACGGAAAGAACGCTTGTACAAGAGCGCTTTCACGTCACAAGGAATTTTATTATGAACCAGATAACAGTTGACACTTACGAATTAGCGGCCAGCGCCGCCATCAAGCTGAACAGCTTTTATTGGTATTTTAGTCCCTCCGGCTACACGGTGGGCTACTTCGAGTAAGTAACCAAAAAGCACCTGGAGCCGGAGAAGCAGAGGAAAAATCCCTCTGCTTTTTTGTTTGGTTAATTCGGAGGTCGTATAGGACTTTTTGAAAAACCGGCCCGCTCTACCGAAAATTCTATAACTATACTAATGCATTTAGATCGTTTTAATTGTATAATATATAACAAAGTAGTGGCATAGAAGGGAAGCCGACCGATGTTAATCATATTGCAGGCGAGTAGCACACAAGAAGACCTGGCGCAGGTTGTAGCGGAATTAGCGGGCGTAAGCATCACCGCATACCCGGCCCGGAGCCTGGGCCGCGAGGTAATTTGTCTGAACCAGCACCTTAACATGGAACTGAGAACCTGGCTGCATGAAGTTTGCCCCCAGGTGGAGCGCGTGCTGGATGTTCGAGCGCCTTACAAACTGGCGAGCGCCGAATACCGCCCAACACCCAGTTCGGTGGTGGTCGGACGTGGGTCCGGACAGGTCCGGGTCGGGCCGGGCAGCTTTGTGGTCATGGCCGGTCCCTGCACTATCGAAAGCGAAGAACAACTTTTCAAGACTGCCGCCCTGGTCAAGCAAGCCGGAGCCAACATCCTGCGCGGTGGCGCTTTCAAACCCCGCACTTCCCCTTACAGCTTCCAGGGAATGGGCGTAGAAGGCTTGAAACTGCTCCAGCGGGCCGGACAGCAATATAATATGCCCACCGTCACCGAAGTTATGGAGTCGGCCTATGTCGAAGCCGTAGCTGAATACGCCGACATTTTACAAATTGGGGCGCGTAATATGCAGAATTTCCCCTTGCTGCGCGAGGCGGGTCTGGCCGGTAAGCCCATCCTGCTCAAACGCGGCCCCTCGGCTACCCTGGAAGAATGGCTCATGGCCGCTGAGTACATCCTGGCGACCGGCAACGACCAGGTTATTTTGTGCGAACGCGGCATCAAAAGTTTCGATCCTTCTACCCGCAACTGCCTGGACCTGGGAGGCGTGGTGGCGGTCCAGGAAAAGACGCATCTGCCAGTAATCGTTGACCCCAGCCACGCCACTGGTAAACGCAGCCTGGTTACACCCCTGAGCCTGGCCGCTGCCGCTATTGGCGCGAACGGCATAATGGTGGAGTGCCACCCTCACCCCGAACAGGCTTTGTGTGACGGCGCTCAGTCTATCACGCCGCCTCAGCTTGTCGAACTGGTCAGGGGCATACATAACGTGGTAGCCGCTGTGAGCGACATTTACGAGCCGGAAGAAGCCGTAGAAGTAGCCGCCTGATAAATGAGGCTCTCGATAAATGAAAGTACCCACCGTACTTTCCAGGCAATTCCAGAAATCAGATTTACTTTTTCCAGCAGTGTGGCTGGCGGTAGGTCTTTTTTTTGTCTTGCCCTGCATAATTTTAAGAAGGGAAAAGTACATAAAAAGAGGAAGGCCAGGATAATTTCCCGGCCTTCCTCTTTTTAATTTATAAGGCGCTAACTATACGCCGAGGGAAGATTCAAACTTGACGGCATCTTCGACCCAGCCAAAGCCCAGTTCAACAATCTTGTTCAAGACATCCAGCATATCCTCGAAGCGAGGTACAATCCGGCTCTCGAAAGAACTGC
>JAYSYV010001517.1:0-2763 GCA_043727245.1 Chloroflexota bacterium
TTTTATTAGAAGTTTCTGATATAAGACATTTAGGCCCAGGCTACATAATTGGGTATGACCCCATAATAGAGGAAGAGTGAGGTGAAATGCTTAACCCATATCATGGGGAAGTATGGGGGAGATTTTCACGAGGGGACTTCAATCAAATAATTCAAAAAGCAATCTGGTTTGTGCCATATCCTGATTGTGAAATTGTTTAATTTATTAAAATAAAAGAGACTATCCTTAAACCGGGATAGCCTCTTTTATTTTTAGATACTTTTAAGAATTTGGATCCTGATTTTGCTAACTAACTCCGAAATCCGGCTAGTAAAAGCTTACGAGCGGGTGGCACAGTCGTTTCAGCCGCCGGTAGCCAGAAGCGGACACTGGTTCCCTTTTGCGGTTCGCTGGTGATAGTGACCTCCCCGCCTAAGACCTGGACCGTATCTGTAACAATCGCCAACCCTAACCCGGTCCCACCGGTCTTGCGGTCACGGCTCTTATCCACCCGGTAAAACCGTTCAAAGACAAACGGCAAATGTTCTGCCGGAATACCGCTCCCTGTATCCCTGACCTCAAACCAGATAATTCGCTGTTTCTGGCCCTTCAACCGTTCGGGGGCTGAAATATCCAAAGTTATCGTTCCGCCGGGTGGAGTGTAGCGCAGGGCATTGTCTACCAGATTACTCAAGACATGTTTTATAGCGTCAGTGTCTACATTTATCTGAGGTTCTCCCAGGCTGTCAGCCACGTTCAGGGTCAGGGTGACTTCGGACTGTTCGGCCAGCGGTTTAAACCGGTCCAGGACCATTTTAGCCGGGACGCTGGCCGGTAAAGTTTCCACATTCAAGCGTTCCAGGGCTTGCTCGTTATTCATCCAGATACGCAGCGAGTCAACCATGCGCGTAACGTGCCGGACTTCCTGCAAAATATGGGTATACATTTCTTGCTGGCGTTGGCCGCTGCTCACCAGCCCATCCCGCAAAACCTCAGTATAACCCTGGATAGAAGCCAGGGGTGTCCGCAATTCGTGGGCTACATCGGCCAGGAGTTCTTTGCGCTTTTTTTCGGTATGGAGAAGGGCGCGAGCCATTTTATTAAAACTGGCCGCCAGGCGACCCAGGTCATCTTTCCCCTCGTGGTCCAGCACCAGGCTATAATTACCGTTCGCAATCCGTTCGCTGGCTTTTTCCAGGGCTTTTAGCGGTTTGATAATCGTCCGGGCCAACACCAGACCCAACAAGACCGCACAAATCGCCGCCACCAGACTACCCAGCAAAGAGGATTGCACCACCGGACTTAGCAAGCGGGACTCAGGGTTATTATTACCGTCCAGGCCACGCGGGCCTACTTTAGAGCTAACCGATCCTGGACCCGGTGGCGAAGAGCTACCAATAACAATATCCGAAGTGGAAATCATTCTAATATCCGGCGAAACCGGCAAACCCGTATCCCGCAAAATATTCACAAACACACCGTAATAGCTGGCGACATCATTGCGGAAAGTCTGCCGGATTTGGGCTAGCTGGTTTTCGGGGGTAAGGCTGGTATTGTTTGCAATCGCTTTAATCCGGTCCATCGTTTCCTGGGAAGGCACTTCGGTCCTTTTGCGAACGTCCTGGGCCTGTCCAAAAGCCGTATTGAGTTTGTTTTCCAGGTCTTTAGTCTGGTTATTAATCATAAAATTGAAAATAACCACCGATGCGACTGTTGTCAGGATAACCATCCCGGCCATACTGAGAATAAAGCGGGTGCTGAGGCTAAAGCGCCCCCGGACCAGGCGGCTTACCAACCGGGGTACGGTTAGTATGGTCATTTAAAGAGCCTCCTTCCCCAGCTTGTAGCCAATGCCGTGGACTGTTTCAATCAGTTTAGGGTTGGGTAGTTTCGCCCGCAAATTGGAAATATGGACCCCTACCGCCCGCGAAGCGACCAGCGAATCGCAATCGTAGAGAGCTTCTTCCAGTTCGGTCTTGCTGTAGACCCGGCCTGGCCTTCGGGCCAGCGTCAGCAATAATTCGTATTCTTTATTGGTCAGGGTGGGTACAAGCTGCCCGCTGTAAATTACTTCCCGGCTATCCCGGTTGATAGTCAGCTTACCGATGCTGAAAAGGCTGTTCTCCAGGCTAACGTTTTCGGTGGCAGGTACGACTATAGCCCCGGAGTTGGTCTGTTTCTCCAGACGGCGGAAAATCACTCGGATACGAGCCATTAATTCGCGTGGGCTGAACGGTTTGGTAACATAGTCGTCCGCCCCGATTTCCAGACCCAGTAATTTATCAACTTCCTCACTGCGAGCTGTCACCATTATTATTGGCACATCGCTGGTCGCCCGGATACGACGGCACACTTCTACGCCATCCAGGCCGGGCAGCATCAAGTCAAGCAAAACGAAATCGGGTTGCTCTGTATGAAAACAGGTCAGGCCATCCAGGCCATCGCGCTCGTAACTGACCTCATAGCCTTCCGCCTTACAATAAATTGTTAAATAATCAGCGATAGTTGGCTCATCTTCGATAATAAGAATTCGCCTGGTTTTAGCCAATTTTGGAAGATTTTCTTCACCCAGAGATGCTTGCATTGACATATTACTTGCCCGGTTTGCCTAATCTTAAAAGTCGCTAACTTAAATTTTATCACATTGCGGACTTAATAGGTGTATAACTACGTAAATTTTTTGCAAACTTTAATTTTTAGGCTTTGCGGCACAAGGGTTGCTTCTTACTTTATTGTCTGATTTAATCAAAAAGGGGTGAACTTTGCCTGAAGGGCCGCCAATTA
>JAYSYV010001518.1:0-2763 GCA_043727245.1 Chloroflexota bacterium
TAGTAATTGCAAAGATTGGACCGCCGATTACCCGGAAATTCAAACTGGTCAGTAGACAGTACAGCTTCAGAAAGTGGTCAAAAGGCAGTTTTAAATAGGGCTTTTGACCTGGAACGCTAATTTAACAGTAGGCGGCGTAAAAATTGCTAAAGCTGTAAATATTGCTAGAATAATAGTAAACCTATAGTTATAGATTATGGCTGATAGTAGCTATTCAGGAAGGAACTTTTCAAAATGATTAAAGCGCTGGCTAGAATGTGCCTGTCCGGGATTTTCATTATTGCCGGTTATGGGGCTTTTTCCGAACCGGGTGGTCGTCCCAATGCTTTACCGAAAATAGGTTTACCGGCCTCGGAAGAACTGGTCAAGGTTAACGGCGCAACTATGGTTGGAGCGGGCGTTATGCTGGGCCTGGGTATTTTCCCACGGTTATCCGCTTTAACCCTAATCGGCTCGTTAATTCCGACCACCCTGGCCGGTCATCCTTTCTGGAAGGAAACCGAGGAAAAACCCCGTCAGACCCAGCAGATTCAATTTCTCAAGAACCTGGGCCTGATTGGCGGGTTACTGCTGGTGCTGGCCGACCGGAAAAAGAAGCAAGATGCTTAAAGTAAGCCAGACTAAAAAAGGAAAATTGAAAAAGCCTAACCGGGGCAGACGAATTCTTTTGACCCTGGTTGGATTGGTCATTGCCCTGGTGCTTTACCTGCTGGTAGGCTATTGGTGGATGGGTTTTAACGCCAGGCGGGCCGGTCTGGTTGACTGGGCTTCGCCTTACACGGAAACTATCCAGGGCAGCGGTCGGGGTACGCTTACAGTTACGGTTTTGGGCGATAGTACGGCTATCGGAGCAGGCACTTCGGCCCGGCAACAAACTTTCGGCTACCAGGCGATTCGAGATAGTTTAGTGGCTAAATACGGCTCGGTCAATTATATCAACCGGGCGGTGTCAGGCGCTAAAGTCCAGGAAGTGGTCGATAATCAGCTACCGGCGACGCTTCAGGATAAGCCGGATTTGGTTTTTATTTCGATTGGGGCCAATGATGTTACCGGCGGGACCAGCCCCGAAAAATATCAGGCCAGTTTGCGGAGCTTATTGGACCGGCTGACCCAGCAAACCCAGGCCAGAATAGTGTTGCTGGGTATCCCGGCCATCTACAGTGCCCCGATTTTATTGCCGCTTTATCCTCAATTAATTGATATTTTCACCCACCGCTTGATTGAAACCCAAAATAAGTTGGTAGCAGCCTATCCGTCTGGCCGGATTTTGCCGGTGGATATTTACAATACTACCGGGCCAATCTTTAGCCGCCAGCCGGAGCTTTTCGCCGCCGATGGGTATCACCCTAACGACCGGGGCTACGCGGTTTGGGCTAAAGAAGTTGAAAAAGTCCTGAGTTGATAGTCGAGGGCAATTCTTTTCGTGGTATAATTATAGTGCCAGGGCAGGTTAAACCCAGGTTACACCTGGCCCTGGTTTTGAAAACTTAACCCGGCTTAATTGACCGGGTATTTATTTAACTAAAATTTAGAGATAACAGAAAATGAGCGTAGAAACTAATCTAAACGGCCTTGAGCCGAAATTGGAAACTATGATTGTGGGCGAGGCGAAGGGACCGGGAGTTTTAGCGCCAGGTAAGCTGGGCGAGGGTAAAACCGTCCCGACCAAACAACTGGATAGTTTTGAAAACCCGGCCCCTGACTTTGACTATACGATTGTACTGGATATTCCAGAGTTCACCTGCCTATGCCCGATTAGCGCCCAGCCCGATTTCGCCCGCTTCACAATTGAATATCGGCCCGACCGCAAGTGTGTCGAAACCAAGAGCCTTAAACTTTATATGTGGAGTTTCCGCAACGAGGGCGCTTTCCACGAAGCGGTTACGAACAGCATTTTGCGCGATCTGGTGAAAGTGTTGGACCCGAAATGGATTAAAATCACCGGGATTTTCAATGCCAGGGGCGGTATTACGCCCACCATTATTTCGCAGTGGGAAAAGGTTTTAGGTGCTTAGAGATAAATTGCTCGGTTACTGGAAACTGCAATCCTGGGAAATCCGCCGGGCTGACGGTAAGGTCACTTACCCGCTCGGCCAGTCACCCAGGGGTCTGTTGATTTATGGCGAAAATGACCTGATGGCGGCCCAACTGGGCGACCCCGACCGGCCTGGCTTTAACATCAACGACCGGGCGCTCGGCACTCCTGAAGAATTAAAGGCTGCTTTCGAGGGCTATACGGCTTATTTTGGCCGGTACGAGGTAGACGAAGCCCAAAAGGCGGTCATTCACTATCCCGATATGGCCCTTTTCCCTAATTATATCGGCTCGGAGCAGGTCCGCTATGTTCAACTTGAAGGCAACCACCTGTTCCTGAGTACCAATCCGATTTCTTTCCAGGGCCATGAGCAGGTCTATGTGCTGGTTTGGGAAAAATTGACTGAACAAATATGAAAGAAGTAAAATCCACCGACCGTTCAGAAAACTGGCTACCGGTGGACCCGGCCCTGGCCGAGAGCGGAAGTCTGTTTCACGCTCAACTTGGACCGCGCCTGTTGCCGGGTGAAAGGCTCTTGTGGGCCGCTCATACCACGGTTTTAGATATGGAGAAATTTTCCACGCCATATACCTATGCCCTAACCGACCTCCAAGTTATCGCGATTAGTAAAGATGGTCGAGAGCGTGTAGCGGCGTGGGATAGAGTAACTCGCGTAAGCATGACCCGTTATTCTAATGGCCGGGGTCGTTTAGAGCTGGTACTGAGTC
>JAYSYV010001519.1:0-2761 GCA_043727245.1 Chloroflexota bacterium
ACTGGGCCAGAAATCCCTCATTAATGACTTAAAAAATCCGCAACCAATCAAAAAAGCGCCCTATAGGACGCTTTTCTCTATTAATTAGTCCACAAGTTATGGCCCGACCCGGAACCAGGCTTTGCTGACCCTGTTTTCAAGCTGCTCGTCGGTAAGCTGGCCCTGGTACTGGCTTCTGACCGCTTGCATTTCTTCGGTCGAAAGCTCGAATCCGCCCGCTTTTACCGCTCCTTCAGGGTCGGCCAACAAATCCCGCAAGAATTGTTTGTCATTATTGGCCCTGGCGATAAGGGCGCGTAATCCTTCACTTGCCATAGAAACTCTCCTTTTTTTGATTTTAATATTTTAGCGTTACACCGGACTTGCCAATTTGTGTTGACTTTGATTACAGGCTGCAACCTGCAAAAACCTTTTCCACCGGTACTTAATTGTAATAGGGGTCGGCAAGGGTCGATATGCGGCAAATCACCTGCCGGGTGTGTTATAAACCGCAATCGGCTCGCGCTCCCCCACTTTTAAAACCTGCTCTAAACTGCGACGGGTTCGCCCAGTTCTCGCAGGATGGTTTCGGCTTCCTCTTTTTTTATGACCACATCGCAAGCCTCGAAGGTGCTGGCGCTTTGCATCAGGAGGCCACGGGCGCGTTCAAGCTGGTCGTAATCCTGGCTCTGGCGGTAGCCTGAAAGCAAAGACCGGGCATAATACAGCTTGGTATACGACATTTCCAGAAAGGCTTTAATCGGTTCCAGGTTTTCCAGGCTGGTTTCAAAGGCCAGGCTGGCTTTCGGATAATCCCCTTGAAGATACGCCAACCGGCCATTTAAGCGTTCCAACTGGCCGACCAGGAGTGGGTCGCCCAGTTCCCGAACTAATTTTGTGGCGGCGGCCTGTTCTAACTCGGCTCGTTCTAACGAAATCTGTTCCAGGAAAAGTTCAAACCGGAAAAGTCGCGAGTTAGCCGCTCTTTCCAGGTTATTTAACTCCTGGGAGCGGGCCAGGGCTTCGTTGAGCCAGCGTTCTGCTTCCAGCCAATTGCGGTTAGCGATATAGAGCCAGCCCATGGTGGTGTAGGCTTCGACCACCTGGGCCATCGCGCCAATCGAGGCGGCCAGGTTAATCGCTTTTTGGAGTTCGTTTAAGGCTCCGTTAAAATCGCCCTGCTGCAATAACACCTGGGCCAGATTTATCTGCGAATTGGCGATATGGGTCGGGTTGGGCGAATTTTGGGTACTGTGAAAATACTTGATTGCCAGTTCCAGGCGGCCCTGCCGGACGGCTAACGCCCCCAGGTTGCCCAGAATAGCCGAAGCCAGTTCGAGGTCTCCGGCCCTTTGAGCGTTTTCGCGGGCCAGCTTCCAGTAGTTGTCGCCTTTTACCAGGTCGCCGCGCAGCACTGCAATCAGTCCCAGCAGGTTATAAGTCCGGCCCAACGCATCCAGTTTGCCGGTTTGCTGTTGGAGAAGGGCGGCTTTTTGCAGGCATTCTTCCGAGAGGTCAAACTCGCCTCTATCCACATAAACGTTAGCAAGCCCGCTGTAGGCCCGACCCTGGTCAATTTTCAACTCGCGGTTGGACTGGTCGGCCACTTCCAGCAGGACAAGGCTATTATTATAAGTGGCTTCGGCTTCCTCGTAGCGGCCTTGCAGGTAGTAAATCCAGCCGATTTCGTTCAGGAGTTTAGCCCGCAGGTGTTGAGCTTTGGGGTCTTCCCGGAGCGTTTCGCTGGGCAGGCGGTTAAACTCATTTTGGGCATCTTCGTAAGCCTGCAAGCCCTGGTCATAGATGCCGATTTTAACCAGGCTGCCGATAAGTTTCGCGCTAATGGCAATCCGCGACATCGGCTCGTCGCAGCGTTCCAGGGCCGATTTATAGTGGGTAATCGCTCCCTGGTAATCTTCTTTCAGGGTCAGGATGTCCCCGATATTTTTGTCAATTTCGACCAGCCGGTTAGTGGTATCAGGCCGGTCCTTAAATTCCGGTCCCAGTAGAATTTCCTGGGCCTGGTAATAAGCTTTCAGGGCTTCATCGTTGCGGAACAGGCTCTGGCGCATACTTCCGGCCAGTATCAGGTAGTGGGCCGCTTTTTCCTCAAAGGGGCTGTGTTCGTAGTGGTAGGCCAGGTCGTCCAGGACGGTGTAATCGTGGAGCCTATCGGCTTTGAAGCGTTCGATGGCCTGGGCGACTTCCCCGTGATACTTGCTGCGCTCGACTCCCAGCAGATTGTTGTAGGCCACTTCGCGGGTCAGGTAATGGCGAAAGATATATTCTACTTCGGTATCGTTCTGCTTGCCTGTAATCAGGTCTTTAAGCTCTAAATTGTTGATGGCCTGGGCGACCTGGGCTTCTTTGTGGTGAAACTCGTCCAGAGCGGTCAGAATCCGTTTTTCAAAGCGATTGCCTACCACCGAGGCGACCTGCAAAACGCGCCGGTCGAACAGGTCCAGGTTGTCCACACGGGCCAGCAGAATTTCTTGCAAAGTTTCCGGCGGCCTGAATTCATCCAGGTTCTTAACAATCCGCCAGCCGCTTTCGAGGGTTTCGTCGGGGATTACATAGCCGTCTTCCAGGAGCCGTTTTAATATTTCCTCGGTAAAGAAGGCGTTGCCCCCAGCCCGCTCTACGATTTGCATTAACGGTTCCGGCACGGCGGTCCATTCTCCGTCCGGCTGGCGGACCCGGCCCGGTTCCTGGACTTTTAGCCATTCTTCGAGGAACTGGCGGGCCAGCGGCTCCGTTTGGTCCGGTCTGAGCCGGTCGAGCA
>JAYSYV010001520.1:0-2757 GCA_043727245.1 Chloroflexota bacterium
ATATCTGTAACCGTAATCGGTTCGTCCAGCAGGCTAAAGATGCGTTCGCCGCTACCCAAAGCCTTTTGAAACTCGCCGTACAGACCGGCCAGCGAACCGATCGGGGCAGCTACCACGCCCATATAAATCAGGATGGAAACTAGCTCGCCAGGGGTAATATGCCCGGCCAACACTTCGTGTCCGCCGAACCACAGGACCACCGCGACAGCCGTAAAGGACAGGAAGGTCATCAGGGCCATAAAAGAGCTTTGCAACCTGGCCCGCCGGATAGCCAACCGGAAGACATTTTCAACCCGGCCACTATAACGGCCAACTTCGTAGTCCTCACGGGTGAAAGCTTTGACAGTCTTTTCGTTGCTGAGAGTTTCTTCCAGGGTGTTGGTGGCTTCGCCCAGTTCGGTCGAAACGGCCTGGGAAAGTTTTTTCAGGCGCGTACCGATAAATATGGCGAAAAAGCTCAGGACCGGAATCACGGCCAGAATCAAGAGGGTCAGCCGCCAGTCGCGAGTGACGATGATAATGACACCGCCGATTAGTGTCACCAGGCTACCTGCCAGACTTATCAAATTTGAAGTTACGGCGCTCTGGACCTGCGAAACATCGTTGGTGAGGCGGCTAATCAGGTCGCCGGTGCGGCGCTCGTTAAAGAAACCGAGCGGCAGCTTTTGTAAATGAGTATAAAGCTTGATACGCAGATTGGTGACGACCCGTTCGCCGGTGTAAGTTAAAAGAAAGTTTTGAACGAACATCGCAATGGCTTGCACAACAAAAGCGCCCACCAGTAACAGGGTGGCATTATTTAGGCCGGTGGCATCGCCTTTTACAAAGACCGTATCAATCAGGCTCCCGGCTACGGCGGGCAAAGCCAGCCCGGTCAAACTATTAATTAGCATGGCAACTGCCGACCCGGCCAACAAATACCAGTAAGGCAGGGCAAAACCCAGCAGCCTTCGGAAACCGCGCCGGGTGAATTTGACCGGGGGTTTAGCCAGGTCCGAGCTTGCTTTGGCAATGTTTCTACGTTCTCTTAGACTTGCAGCCATAATTGGGGTAAAACTCCTTCAAAAACCTGTTATCTATGTTAATATTCTCAAACTCTTACAAGCCTTTTGCCGCGCCAATAATGGCAGAATTATTCGAGAAGGTGTAAAAATATACGTACTGAGTTAGAGGGGCGTTACAGCTTAAACAGGCGAAAAGAAGACTCTAACAAAAAACATATACGATTAACTTATAATCTCTAAATGTAAACTCGCTATAAATGAAATTATAGCTCCCGAAGATGACAAGAAGATTACAACAAGAATACTAAGCTTACTTTAGACAACAAGAAAACCAACGAGAAGAAATGTTTTTGCAGCCATGAAACCTAACGCCGGAAAAAACGTACAGTTTTAAGTAATAAATTAGTTTTCCCTCTTACCGTGGCAAGGAGTAATGAAATGGCCGGAGCTATAAAAGATTTTTTTAATCTTAACCGGAACAAAGAAACTAAAGAGTCTTACTGGACCTGTCCCAAATGCAAAACCCAAAATCCGCTGGGTAGCCCTTTTTGTCTGAAATGCGCCGAAGAAGAAGAACAGGCCGGAACCCCAACCGACAAAGTACACCTGGATACCGAAAATAATCCCCTGACCAATACGCTGGTGCAGGCTCTTAATTTCTACCTGCAAGTGGCCCAGATACCTTCGCGAGAAGTGGCCGAGGAAGCCCGTAAACATGGAATTGTCATAAATGCTCCCCAGGAAATTGCGCTGGTTCCGGTTAAAGAGTTGGACCACCTGGCCGACCAGTTCTTGAACTCCAACCGGCTGAGAGCGGCTGGTAGCGGCGCGATTATGGGTTTCCCCGGCGGAGCCTTTATGCTGGCGACAATTCCAGCCGATATTTCAGCCCTGGCCTATTATTCGTTTCGGACTATCAGCGGAGTGGCCCAGTGCTACGGCAGCGAAACGCGTACCGAGGAAGGCCGGACAATTGCCCTGCTGCTTTTCGCCGGAGCTTCCGGGGTCGAATCAATTAATGTGGCCGGTTCGCAGGTCTTGTTGAGCAGCCTGACCAAAAATGTTTTGACCAAGCCATACCGCGACCTTATCATGAAGCGGATTGTCCAGGAAGTAGCTAAAGACCTGGGTATGGGGATTGCCCGGCAAGGGGCGGCCCGCCTGGTTCCAGTGCTGGGCAGCGTAATCGGGGGGACAGCTAATTACCTGTTTATTAGCAATGTCTCGGACCGGGCCAAAACCTATTACCGCATGAAATTGCTAGAACAACGGGCGAAACTGGACCTGCTTCTTAAACTGCCCCCACCCCCTAAATTCGAGGAACCTGGCGAAGACAACCCGATTTAACTCAGGTTGTTAAGCTTTGGCGGGACCACTTGCCGGTAATAATCGCACCGGTCCCGCAGAATACACTGCTGGCAGCGGGGACATTCGTAGACGCAAACCTGCTGCCCATGCTTTAAAAGTTCCCGGTGAAAATTGAAAATAGCCTGAGCCTCGTTAGGCAAGAGAGCTTGCAAAAGTCCATGGGCCGCTTCGGCAGTCACTTTTGACCCGATTAATCCCAGCCGAATACTGACCCGGTGGACATGGGTATCCACCGGTAAAATAGGCTTACGGCAGCTAAATAGCAAGACACAGGCAGTAGTCTTCGGACCAACCCCTTCCAACCGGCTCAACCATTGAGCGCCTTCTTCGACCGGCCAATCTTTTAGAAAATCCAGTTTTAAACTGCCCTGTTCAGCGGTAATCC
>JAYSYV010001521.1:0-8453 GCA_043727245.1 Chloroflexota bacterium
TGTTAAAGATATCCACCGGGAAACTTTGGGGTGTTAAACCGACTAGAACACAGGTGCCGTCCCTCTTGAGCGAGCGTACTCCCTGTTCAAAGGAGTTAGCCGAAGGGGAAGCTATGATTGCCGACTGCACTCCGCCCAGAAGGGTTTGCAAAGCCTGCGCGGGATCTGCCTGACTGGAATTGATGACCTCCTCGGCTCCCAACCGCCGGGCCAGATCAAGCCTGGAATTATCCGTGTCAACTACTGCCACCCGGTATCCCATAGCCAGGTCGTACTCTATTGCCATATGACCCAGTTCACCAACTCCGTAGATAGCTACCCACTGGCCCGCCCTTAAGTCCGCCACTTTCAAGGCTTTGTAAGATGTTACCCCTGCGCACAGAATTGGGGCCGCCCCTTCAAAGCTAAGGCTGAGGGGAAGCGGAACAGCGTAATCAGCATCCGCCATTATATACTCGGCATAGCCTCCATTAACCGAATAACCGGTATTTTGCAGAGCTTTGCAGAGCGTTTCATGGCCGATCAGGCAGAACTCGCAGTGACCGCAAGCCTGATGTAGCCAGGCAACTCCTACTCGGTCGCCTACCTTTATTTCTTTCACAAGGTTACCAGTCATGATGACAGTCCCAGCTACTTCGTGGTCTGGTATAAAGGGTAGCTGTGGCTTTACTGGAAAGTCGCCCCTGACAGCATGTAGATCGGTAGGGCAGACCCCACAAGCAGCTACTTTGATTAAAACCTGGTCTCCACCAGGACGCGGCACCGGAGTTTAGCTTTACTTGACCGGGGTAAAAAGGGGAGTAGACAAAGGTAAAAGCCTGATAAACAAGCAGCTTATAGTGAGCTATTTTTACTCCCAACATATTTTTCAGTTTAACTTATATTTGTTGGTGCTAAGCTGGTTCCCTGATAGATTCGATAAATATTAGTGGTTAATAAGGAGCTGGTCGTTTGAGACTCACCTGAAAAAGCTGTTGGGAGCAGGATTAGCGAATAATGAATCGGTATTGTCAAGTTAAATTTTAGGGGTAAAATATTCCCCGTGCTTATATAATGAAAAGGACACCAGAGTGGTAAAAAGGTTCACTCCCGTGCCAGCGGCGTGACCGCTTTAGCCAGAAAACCTCTACCACTTTGGGCAATCAATTGATTGCCCAGGTGACTTATTAAATATTTATTTGCCTTAATTCCTCACAAGTGATCTATCAAGAGAGTTCCTATGCATCTATGCCTCCTTTACAGGAGGTTGTAGAAAGAAAATTGATTTCGATTAATTGCACAAAAATTCAACATCGGTTTTTTGATAGGGTACGTTAAATCTATGTTTAATTAATTTTTCACGGTAATCAACTTCATTGGGTGCTTCCATCGCCCCGAAATTTTCCTGGCCCAAATCTATTATCTGGACCATAAAGGAGGATCTTGGTTTAGAACATTGAGCGGTGAACTCTAATTCCTCACGTAATGTATCGATGATTTCTTCCAGTTTCACCCTGCCCTGACTGGCCTGTTGGACAATCGTGCGAAGTTTGCTTTCGAATTCTTCCCTGGAAGTAATAAGTGGCATCACCTCTTTATCGCCTGCAATACTTTCGTAGTGGCAGACAGGACAGGTGACCACTTCTACCTCCTCATCCACTCCCTGTTGATTATGTATAATTTTGCTCTGGCTCGATTGGTTAAGTTCTGTTCCGCAGTTAGCGCAGTGGGTCGGCTTTTCGTAAGATAATTCTGGTGATTTCACTGTTTGCTACCTCCTTCGCCTGACCAGGAGACTGTTCAAAAACAGGGGTTTGTTACAGACGTTCTAATAACTTTGAACCATTAATGACAGACAATTATACTGTTAGCCTAACCCAACTTCAGCCCCGGTTCTGAACGGTCTCTATTTTTGGTTATACTCAAGTCTGCCTTTCAGGAAGTTCCTTCACCTATCCGGGTTTGTAACTTATAGCCCTCAAAGCCTTTCGGAATGCGCACCATTAACACCGGAGAATGGCTCTGGCGTAGTACCTCCTCGGCTACACTGCCTAACAAAATTTGGCCTACTTCGCTTCGAGCATGAGTAGCCATTATCACCAGTAAAGGTTTGGACTCGTGGATGTAGGCGACTAATTGGGCGGCAGGTAAACCAATAAGGACACTTGTCTCAACTTTTAATTCAGTTACTTTACTTTTTATCCAATCCTGCACTTTTTCAAGGTACTGGAAAGCTTCTTGTTTTAGAGTTTCTTTCTGAGCTTGTTCAAGCTCTTCCAATAATTTGTAGTCCAACCCTGGGTCGAACATAACGTACGAGGGTGTCGGGGTTATTACTTCAACTAGATCTAAAGTAGTATTTAACTGAGTGGCCAGGGCCAGGGCCACTTCAAGGGCGGCCTCACCTTTTGGAGTGCCATCCAGTGTTACCATTAGCCGGGTTGGCTTTTGCTCAAAACTGACGGCAAAAGTCTCAAAGGTTTCTTCCAGCGAGGTAATAACCTCCTCTGGCCGTAATAACAGCACAGGCAGATTGGTATTTGTTAACACCCCGGTGGCGATGTTGCCCATTACCAGCAAGGAAAGCCCGCTTCTTCCATGGGTAGTCATTATCACAAGATTGGCCCCTTCGGCTGCCGCTACATTTGCCAGCTCATAGGCATATTTGCCATATTGAACCCTGGTTTGGACAAATTCAGGTTGAAGAGACCAGTTTTTGGATGGGTCGGTCAAATCCTTTTTGAGTTGATCTAGATATATTTCGGGTTTTACCGCTTTTTCTGGTTCAGGTTGTCTGGAGTTACTCGTATCTTCAGGTTCCATGCATACATGGAGCAAAAGGAGCGGGGCTGGAAGGCGTTTAGCCAGCAGAACTGCTATCGGAAGGGCTTTTTCTGCTTGAGGAGAGCCGTCCAGAGCAATTGCAAGGTGAGTAAACATACTGTTACCTCCACATTTTTTTACTAACTGCAGTTGAATAGCTATTACTATTCTAGCAGCTCTTTCAACCCTTTCGGCTTCAATTTAGAAGTTGGCTAGAGCATCCGTTGTTAATCGAACCCGAAAAAGTTCTTACAGGCCAGGTTAAACCACAATTGATATGTGGTATAGCCCGGTCCAATAAAGGCAAAAGAAATTAGCTAACAAGAGCTTTGCCGGTTTCTTTAGGGGTTGGGGCGGCCTGAGTGGAGTGTAGTACCATTACCGGTATATGACTGGTCCTCAGTACTTCTTCCGCCACACTACCCAGTAAAGCGTGACCCAACCGGCCACGGGCGTGAGTAGCCATTACCAGCAGGTCGGTCTGAGTTTGCCGGGCGTAGGAGACAATTTCATTGGCTGGTTCGCCCGTCCGTACTCCTTTGATAATGTCTAACTCAGGCTCCTTCAAACGCGCCTGCACTTCGTCCAGGTAACGGTAAGCTTCCTCGCGCCGCTGCTGGTTTTCCTTTTTCATTTCCGGTACGTTATATCCGGCATAATATGAATTTGGAAGGGTGTAATCTGCAGGTGTATAAACTGTTATTACCCGCAACAGGTACAGAGTTGCCTGTAGCCTGTGCGCCAATTTCACTGCCGGTTCTAACACCGCCTCAGCTTCCACTGACCCGTCCAGGGTCACAAGCACTCGCCTTTGGGGGCCAGCTTTCCAGCGTTCAGGCTGGCGTATGATCTCCTCCAACGGCAAGTCTTGCTCGGTATCGGGCGGGAGTATTAGTATTACGGGCTGACCAAGACGCCGGACTAACCCGATAGCGACACTTCCCAACGCTAACCTGGATAGACCGGCGCGGGTATGAGTAGTCATTACAATAAGGTCGACTCTCTCAAAAGGAATTAAGTCCACTAGCTGTTCAATCGTATCACCATATGTAACAAGGGTTTGGACCCGCTCCGGGCTTATAGCCGGGCCGTAAGCCGGATCAGTAATGATTTTGCGCACATTCAGCAGGTAATGATTAGCCTCTTCTAGCACTTCTATCTCTCGGTCTACTGTTTCGGTATGGGGCGGTTTGATCCGAACCACCTGCATGAGAAATAAATCTGCATCCAGGCTCTGGGCCAGCTCCAGGGCGTAAGGCAACGCTTTCTCGGCTAACACCGAGCCGTCAAGTGGAATAAGTATGCGTCCACTCATACTCCTACCTCCTTCGTTTTGTTGTTTCTTCTTGGCTATGTTTTGACGATGTAGTCAAGACATAGCGTCCTTCAACTCTACCTTGCTGCATTTGCTCAATACTTGATGCTCCAAAAATGATTGATCTGAGCCAGATAGAGCTTCCTTCAAGTCAGCCCGCGTCCCGACACTTGAACTGCCCCCACTCAACCCTTTCAGGACCAAGTTCAAGATGTCTATAGGGTAGTTTTCCGGGGCAGTCCGACCATTACGCAAGCACCACGTCACTTGAGTGAACTTACTTCCTGCTCGAAGACGCTGGCTGGTGGCGGCGTTTATGCTGTTTGTTGAACTCCCCCTTAGTACAGCTACCCGCAAATAGGGTGTGATATTGGACCTGGACAATTTCGTACCTCACTTATGGGTAGAGCTGTACTTAGTTATGTTTAACCACGCTAACGCTAACCGTCTCTCCTGTCACTCCCGTCGAACGGCGCAACCAGTCAATCAGGGCTTCCCGGCTAATCCGGTGGTTGAGGTTGGCAGCTTTAAGCTCGCCCCTATAGACGGCCTGGATCAATATGTCTGGACTTAACAGCAGTAGTTCAGCCGCCTCTTTCAAGGTGTAACTCTCCTGAGCCGTCAGGCGTTCGTAAGCCAGGTGGAGCGCCAGGGGATCTTTCGCAGCCCGGCCATGATCCAGTTCCCGGAGGTACTGGCTAATCGCCGCCGCCGCTACCGATAAGGACAATTTGCTTGTATTGATTACCAGGTCGTACAGGTCAGGATTAGTCCAGTCCGGCCCATAATACTGGCGCACGTACTCAGCCCGGTTCTGATCAGTTTCAGTTATAATTTTCCTGGCAACTTCGTGGTCAAGCTGTTGCTGGTAGGCCAGCCTTTCGATGCGCTGGTCAAGCGGCGCGTGGATAAAGATATTGACAACTCCCGGCCAATCTTTAAGCACCAGGTTCGCGGCCCGGCCCACAATGACCGCCCGGCCTTGCTCGGCTACTTCCTTTATCAGCCATTCCACGATATGATGGGACTCTTGAATAGCCGTCTGCTCCCTCGTTGCGGAAGTCTCGACGGCAGTTAGGGGTAGAAGGGTAGGTGTCTTGTAACCAATTCCTGATTCGGTCCGGTCAGGCACCAGAACCTGGCTGAGTTTAAAATCAGTAAGCGGTGGTGCTACCCGTTGCCGCACCTCATTTAGTTCCGGAGTACCTTTATCATCAAAGCGAGCCATGTCCCCTTCGGCAATTCCCAGCCGTACAGCCGCCAGTCGGAGGGCGTCTTTATCAAAGTAGGTCAGCTTGAGCTTTCTGGCTAATTCGCGGGCGATTTCAGTGCCGCCGCTTCCTTCCTGGCGGGCAATAGTAATCACGAATCTAGACTGGGTCATGGTGCTATCCTCACTTTCTAAGGAATTTCTTTTCTTTACTCTTTATTGAGAAACAACCGGCACTGGTTGTTCCGCTGGCGATGTATCTGTTTCCTTCAAATAAAGGACGGTTGGCACCATCAGGACGGGCAGATGGCTCTCATGCAGCACTGCCTGGGCCACGCTGTCCAGGAAGAAATGGGCTATTTCACTGCGTTTATGGCTGGTCATTATTATGGCTTGCGCCCCGATATGCTGGCTATAATCCAGTATTTCACGGGCAGGATTACCTACCTTTATCATTTTGACGCACTCCACGCCGTTTGCCTGCACCTGCTTTTGGATTTTGTCCAGGTAGTTACGCGCCTGGGCTGCTTTTTTGGCATTGTTAATTTCTATCCGGGTCTGGTCATAGCTTATCCCGTCTATTTCACCATAAACTTCAGATATGGTTGGTACGATTACACTCAGAAGGTGAAGGGTAGACCCCATTTTACGGGCTAATTCTATCGCCGGTTCAATAGCGGCTGCCGCTTCAGGTGAACCGTCCAGAGTTATCAGCAGATGGCCGCAGGTATCATCCAGACAGGTAGTATCGGGTTCTCCCAATCCATAGATGGTTTCCTGCAGGAGCTGGCCGTATTTTTGCTCGACTGGGCGGATTAGCATTACGGGCAAGGCTACATCGTGAAGAACTCGGCTGGCTATACTGCCTGCTACTAACCTGGATAGCCCATTTCGCCCGTGAGTTGTCATGGCAATCAGGTCCGCTTTTTCGGTAGTGGCCGCCCGGCTGATTTCCTCAACCGGTGAACCATAAACACAAAGGGTCTGAATCTGGTCCGGTTTCAGATAGGGTAAAAGGCCGGGGTCAGTAATGACCCGGCGTATTTGATGCAGATAAGCTTCCCCTTTTTGAATTGCTTCCTGCCGGTGCTTCGGGGTAGTTGTCAGGAGGGTATGGGTTTCTACCACCCGCAATAAAAGCACTTCGGCTTCCAACCGGTTAGCCAATCTGATTACATAGGGCAGCGCTTTTTCCGACAGAGTTGAACCGTCCAGCGGAACCATTATCTTGCGGTACATCATTACGGGCCTCCTTGTGTTTGGTCAGAATATATTTCTGGCTTTATACTCACAGTTTAAGGGTGAAAGGTTAAAATAGCCGTATAAGAAGGTAAATGGGAGGTAAATAGCAGCAGGTGAATTAAAGCTTTTCCTGATAATTAGGCCAAAGCGCCGGTAAGCCAATCTAATTATCGCCTTGCTGCCCTGGTGCAAAAATAATTACCCCTTTGTGTACCCTTGACGTTTGGGTTTTTATTTTTAAGTAGGTATTCGATACGTAGCGTGATAGAGTTTAAAACATACAAGGAGGTTTTATGGCAAATCTTGACCAGGACCGCCTGAGTTTGATAGATGCTTACTGGCGAGCGGCCAATTACCTGACCATCGGCCAAATCTATTTACAGGAAAATTCGCTCCTGCGCGAATCACTCCGGCCTGAGCATATCAAGCCGCGCCTCCTGGGACACTGGGGGACTTCACCCGGCCTTAATCTGATCTACGTCCACCTTAACCGGTTAATCCAGGATACAGGGGCAAACGTAATTTACCTGGCTGGGCCGGGCAACGGTGGCCAGGCGATTGTGGCTAATGTATATCTTGAAGGAACTTACTCGGAAGTATATCCTCAAATTTCTTCTGATGACGCCGGCAGGCACCACCTATTTCGCCAGTTTTCGACCCCTGGCGAGCTTCCGTCGCCTCATTGAATATTCTGTTGACCTCCACCTGCTGGCGCAATGACTATAACGGCTTTAGCCACCAGGGGCCGGGACTTATTGATACCGTGCTGTCAAATAAGGGTATAAGAATTAGGTTGGCTCATGTTGCACCTACCTCTTGTTTATTTCTAAAAAGTTCTGGTCCGCTGCTAATCGGTCTGCGAACCCGCCGCATGTTTGCCCTGCATTTCTTCTGCCTGGATTTTCGCTGCCATAATGTTAAGCGTTCCAGTATCGGAGCGGGTTAGACCTGTTTGCCCGTGAATATCCGGGTCATCTAACCAGGAATTCTCTGACCAAACGTTGTTATAACCGACCAGCGCCGCCAAGTCTTCTTGTGTCAGTTCAAATATCTATCCCGGCATTAGCCAGCCGGTTAGCCAAAGGTTTACACGCGGCCAGGAGAGCCACCGCTTTAAGTCTGTTCATTCTATCCACTTCAGTCCTTTACCGATTACCTGCCCGGAAGCCACCGCCACCAGGCTAATCATCGCGGATTTTAGAGGGGGCTTCGCCAAGTTCGGTGATAGCTACCTGTAACCATAATAGCAAACTAATTCCTATTTCCTGGGTAACTCATCTAGTTTTTTAACAAGCCAATCTTCCGCCGCTTGCTTTGCAGCAACTTCCGTTTCAAATAACTTTTCACCTTCTCCAAAGAATATTTCTAATTCGTTTGCACCAATAACAAAACTTGACCAGCCGTTTTTAGACTCAAAGCACTCGAAAATTAATAAGCCATCGAAAAATTTAGCTCTAAACGAGGATAAATTATCCGGTGGGCCAGGTGTCCAATTCAGTAGCATGGTTTTCTCCTTTTTTACTTATACCTGCAACTTGTAATATTAGTGTTACTGATTAGTCTAAGTGTTCGGCGCTCATAAGTTGCTCCTTTACTATATTGGTTTTGGTCAACACAATTCTGTAAAGATTTTCTTATGGGCATCAACTAGCAATCAAGGTAAATTGGTGCTTTTTCAGGTTCATGCGCACTTTGCGTGAATCTGTATGGGAAATATTCAAACTTTTCTCTTAGCAGGTTCATCTTGGAAAAGTTCCCCAGGGTTTTCACGGAAAGTGACGATGAACCCTTTTTCACTTGTAAAAAACAGTCACGAGTATCTGCTATTTGAAACCGCCCTCAGGATGGAAAAACTCAGGTTAGAGTACGCCCATAATATTTATA
>JAYSYV010001522.1:0-2753 GCA_043727245.1 Chloroflexota bacterium
GGCTTGCATCCGTACTTCCAGCGGGCTAAAACCGGGTTGCTTGCAGGCTTCTTTCATCTCGCGGGCAATCGCCCGGATTTCCTGGTAGGGGCTGGCTAATAGCCGGGAAAGCTGACGCTCCAAAACCCTGGCGCTGGTAATCTGGCCGACCGAAGTACGGGTGGCATAAGGCAAGAGCGTCCGGGTGACATCCAGGATACGGGCGTTAAGAGTACGTTTGTACGAAGCCGGGTCCATATCGTCGGGCCGGGGTAAGGCTTCGGCCAGGTGGTTATACAGGTCTTTGGTGAGGGCGTTGTAGGTGGTGAAAAGCTGGTCGGCAGCCGCCGTAAAAGCTTCGCGGGCGGCGGGCAAGCTGTCCAGTTCGCCCGGCATTACGTAGCGCGACTTGCTAAAATCCTGGTAGCGAGTAGACCGCTCCTGTCCGTCCCACAAAGGTTCATCTTCAATTGTCACGGCAGCCAGCACCGATATATTTTCAAGGGCCAGAGTAATGTGGGCCATGTCGGCAATACTTTTGTGGCCGTAGGCGAAGTAAAAAGTTTCCAGGAAGTCGGCGGCTTTCTGGTTGCTAATCCAGCTTACACTCTCACGCAGGGAAGCCGCCGAACGGCTGTAGCGGGCCAGGGCATAAGCCTGGGTTTCCGGCGCGATGTCTACTACCGCGTAAATAGTGCGTTCTCGCTGCGGAGTGGGTTTGGGAGCAGCGGCCTCTTTGACGGTCTTGGTGCTGCCGCCTTCCGGTTGGAAGGGCGAAGAACTGCCAGTAAGGGGATTAATTATTTCAGTTGTCATGCTGCTACCCTTTTAAGAAATAGCCCGACAGTGATAAAATGAATCGCCAACCGAGGCTAAACAGGTAACTAAAAAGCCTCAAGAATGGTTGAGTGCTGGCGATTGAATAGCCTGACCGTTTTAGCAATCTATCTGTGTCGGGGACAAATAGCTTTGAAGCGGCCATTGAAAATTAGGATTTTTAATAAGAGCGATTATATACCATATCTGGTATCATTCATTGCTAACAGACCCCATTATAACAGGTTCTTTTAAAAATGCTATAGCTGAATTGACAAAAAATTGCGCCAAATACCGGGTAGAATTACTTATCCCCAATTTAAAGAGTAGGCCATTAAGCCGGGCAGTTTAGCAGCCTGTCAGCTTAATTTTGACAAATTACCGCCTGGTAGCCTGGTAACATACTTCCCCTAAACCTCTTAACTTCAGGCATTATAAAAGCTGTACAGCGTAGTTCTGTACAGCTTTTATAAATAATCCGGCTTTTGTCGCAGTTAATATTTTAGGCCGTATAAGCTCCTGCCAGAATAATTAGGAATTAGCCAATTCTGTTTCAATGGCCTGGGTGACTACGGACGCATCCGGCACGACATCCGGCGCAAACCGTTCGACTACCTCGCCGTGACGATTTACCAGAAACTTTTCAAAGTTCCAGAGAATACCGCTCGACTTGTGGCCTACCCCTGAACCGCTCGCATCTAACTGGCTGCCAGGATTTTGGGTTGCAACCGGTTTTGTCTCTGTCAGGTATTGGTACAGGGGGTGTTGGTTGCTGCCTTTGACAGCGATTTTCGCGAAAAGCGGGAATTTCACGCTGTAGTTCAGGTTGCAAAATTCCTGGATTTCCGCGTTAGTGCCTGGTTCCTGCGCCCCAAAATCATTTGCCGGGAAGCCCAAAACTTCAAACCCTTTATCCTGATATTGCTCATAAACTTTTTCCAGAGCTTCGTACTGGGGTGTCAGGCCGCACTTCGAGGCAACATTGACAATCAAGAGGACTTTGCCCTCGTAGTTACTTAAAGTTGTTTCCTGGCCGGTAATCGTTTCGACCTTGAAATTGTATAATTCAGGCTGTTTCAGTGTCATAAGTAAAGTTGTTCTCTTTCTATAGTTATAAGCGTTTCAATGCTGAACCGCCCGGCAATGGTAACTACTCAAGGGGAGCGTGTCAAATCAAGGTGGCTATATATTTGAAGATATAGTCTTACCGGCATACTCCCTGGCTTCCCTACCAACCAACCCCAGCAAGACAACTGCACCGGCATGTAGTTCAAACCTGGCCCGCTCAAACCACTGAATGGCCTGACACTCCGGGAAAATCTTACCCCCGGCGGCCTGCGAACTGATGGGTCGCCCGAAGACTGCTAATCCGCCGTTGTTGCGCCAGAAAGACGCGAACGGTTCATTAACCAGGAATTGTGTCACCGGGTCTTGAAACGACCCCACCGCTTTCACTAAATCTTTCATAAGCCTTTCCCACGGAAAACCCGGCCCCGGACAGTTAGCCCGTTGTTTTCCTGTAATCTGGTTATGCCCGATAATATGCTGCCGGTCAGGGATAATCCCGGTGCTTAGAGCCAGGAAACGGTGCAGGGCCAGGGTCGCCCGGTACTGAGTTTCCGGCATCGCGTCGTTGCTATCGCCTTCGTGTTCGATTGAGATAGTCCGCCGGTTGGGATTAACCTTCTTAGTGACGCACTCCGCCAGCCAGGGTAAACTCATATCCGGTTGCTCCAAAATCCCGTTAGCCCAGGTCGTATTCTTCAGGTCTACGAACTGCCAGACCCGCCCATCTTTAGCCACTCCGAAGTGGGCGCTCACCTCGCTTTTGGGATTGGCAAACCAGCCCGCACAACTCTCTAAAGTGGCCCGCGTCCCATCTGCGCCCTTTGACATGCAATGATCTACAATCGCGCAAGCTGTTTCGCCGCCGCGTCCCACCCAGAAATTATTACCGT
>JAYSYV010001523.1:0-8441 GCA_043727245.1 Chloroflexota bacterium
GGGATTGAAGTAGTCGGGGTCAGTCAGGACGATGTTGAGTCCCATAAGAACTTCTGTAACAAGTTCAGCTTCAATATTGACCTGCTGGCGGATACCGACCACGCTCTAATTAACGCTGTAGGTTTGCCGCAGATGGAACGCAACGGCAACAATTTCTGGGTGCGGACCAGTTATGTGATAGACCCGCAGGGCATCACCCGTAAGGTCTATAACGCCGTAACCCCGGTCGGCCACGAAAAGGTGCTGCTGGAAGATATTAAACAACTACAGGCGGCTTAAAGATTTAGCCCGGTTTAAGAGTTGACAGGTCAACCGGACTTGCTTCCCTGAATTAAAAAGAGGCTCCCGACGAATCACTTCGTCGGGAGCCTCTTTTATTAGTAAATTTTAGATTTTTGTGAGTTGCAGCGTAACTACATAGTCTGACGGGTCAATTGATATATCTATTATCGGATAAGGCTCAACTGTTACTAGCATTAACTGGTACTTGCCCAGTTTCTCAATGGCGGTATCCGGCACTTTAGTCGGAGTACCCCCAAACATAGTCAACTTAACCGTTTCCACCGGGTTACTACCCTGTTTTACCTGTAGCTGAGCGGATACTTGACCGGACCAGGAGCAGGCAACATCTTTATTTCCATTTGCCCTGGGGCAGCGCGAGTCTTCGGTGATACTTGAAAACGTAATAACTAATCCATTTTCAGCGAAGGCAGCACTTTGATTCAATTTTATTTGAAAGGGCTTATCCAGGCTAATGTCTGAAGGCGTGCCTGGAATATTGGTTGCCCTGGGCGTGGGTGTGGCTGTGCTGGGGGCAGTCGTAGGCGGAATAGCCTGGGTGGTAGTTGGCTGGCTGGTTTTGGTCGGAAGCTGACCGGGGGCCAGGGTAATTTGCTGGTTAGTGACAGGCGTGGTGGTAGATTGGGTTGGGGTAACTGAGCCGTTTGTGATTTGCAGGGTAACTACATAGTCTGCCGGGTTAATTGTCTTATCTATTATCATGCGCGGTTCCACTCTTAATAGCTGTAGCTGATTATTGCCCAATTTTGTAATGGCACTGGCGGGAATATTGGCCGAGTTATTAGCCCCCGGTAAAGTCAATTTAACGGATACTGCCGGGTTATTAGCCTGATTTAACTCTATCACGGCGGATACCTGCCCGGCCCAGACACAGGCTACCGATTTATTACCGTCCGAGTCGGGACAGCGTGAGTCTTCACTTATACTTGAGAACTTGATAACCTCCCCTGTTTTAGCCAGGATAGCACTTTGATTTGTTTTTAACAGGAAAGTTTGACCGACATTTATTGAGATGGACTCAGTTAGCACTGGCGAAGGCGTAGAAGTTTTAGCCGGTGGCGTAGTGGTCTGGGTGGTAGCAATGGTTGTAGTAATCGGTTGGGTGGTGGTTGGTTGGGCCGCTGGAACCACTGTACCGGTAGCATCGCCGCAAGCGGCCAGCAATAAAGTCAAAAGAAGGGTCAGAATTACCAACCTGGTGGGATACGAGCGCATTTTATTTCCTGATTTCCTTTCGGTGTTTCCCGAACTTTATAATTTTTATCTTAAAATTACTTATTCTGTTTCTTATTATTATAACGTCTTATTAGACTTAAAATCACAAGCCGAGTCTGTGTGCTTTATCACAATTCTTTAAGAGTAATAAAAAAGCAAGCACTTTTCAGGAGCTTGCTTTACCGGTGAATTTCTTTTACCCCAAACTTTATTTTGGAAAAGAAACTAGTATTTTAAATATCAGACTGTACGCTGATTTTTTCAACAGTTATTTTGGGCCGCGAGCGCATCCGGCGCTTCCACCGCTTCAGGCAGAGCCAGGCTATACCCAGCCCGATTACGCTAACCATTGCCAGGCCCAGGTTGTTAAAGACTTGCAAAAGCGTGTCCAGGTTCCGGCCAAAAACAAAGGCCAGGGTCAGGTGAGTGGCCGACCAGAGGGCAATGCTCAAGAAGTTGAAAAGGAAAAAGCGGCGATAGGGTAACTTCGTCAGGCCGCTCAAGAGGCCCGATCCGAAACATAATACCGGTAAATAACGGGCCAACAGTAAGATTTTAGAGCCATAGCGGTTAAAATAGTGTTCACCAGATCCAAGCCGGGTGGGCGTAATAAGCATATATTTGCCCCAGCGCTCGATAAAACGGCGGCCCCCGGTTATGCCTATCCAATAGCTGACTAACCCGCCCAGCACCCCACCCAACACGGTCAGGCCGATTACCAGCCAGATATCCAGTTTGCCCTGTCCGGCCAGAGCTGCTCCGGCCAGGGCTATGGTCAGGCCGGGTATAGGTAGGCCAAGGCTTTCGATGAAAAGGGCCAGAAAAATTAAACTATAAACTAACCAGCTCCAGGCTGCGACAGAATCGAGAAGAGCTTCCAAAAGATTACTCCTTAGATAAGTGCGTAAGACTTCTAAAAGAAATTATAGCATGATTTACTGAGCCACATATTAAATATGTCACAAAAAAAAGAAGAGCTGTTCAGGCTCTTCTTAGTGTCAGGTTTGTTCCGGGGGAGAAAGCGGCTTACAGCCCTTTTAATTTCAAAAGTTCCGGGGTCCGACTGTCTACGCCAAATTTGATGGCCGCCCAGCCTAACCCGGACAGCACCCCAACCACCCCAATAAATCCAATTAACAGTTCCAAAATTACCTCCTGGTACTAGATAATGCTTACAAAACATACTTAACAGGTCTTAATTAAACTTGACCTACTCCGGTATTGTCCCATTTGGTAGGTGTTTCTTTAGAAGCCTTGCTTCTGGATAAACTACCTGGGCGGGTAAACCAGCTCGACTGATTTGACTTGGCTTCCCTGATCTGGCGGGAACGCTTGGCGGCTCGCTCGAAATCATACTGTTTGTATTTAGCTACTAATAACTCTGGGTCTAAGTCGTACATCATTTTGTTTCCTCTTATCTTGAATAATTTTTTTAATATTGCAAACTTTATTTCTTAGAAATCTGTTTCTGTCTAGTATTATTAGACTAATTTAATCTCTTGCCTAATTATACCATATAAAGTGTTAAATAAAGTGATATTTATCATAGAGTCGTATTAGACCTTAGACCTATTTATGACCAAATTCAATAGGTATAAATGCTGAACCAGATTTAAATGAAACAGGGGATTTAACTTTTGGGAAAGTATTGCGTCATAAACTCTGGATAGCCGCTGATTTTGAATAGTTCCTCTTAGTTGGTATTACCCGCCTGTATTTTCAGGTGATTAAGTAGACCGCCATCCAGCAAGATTTCCAGTTCGTGATGACTCAGATTGTGAGTCAGGGTCAAATCCAGTCCTTTGGTCAGGTTGCGGACTACTACGTTTGGCCCGGCCTTGAGTTGTTCGCACACCTGGCTGATTTCCAGTTGGTCGGCTTGCTCAATCAAATTGTAATCGTCTTGACTGCTAAAAATAAGTGGAACCAGACCAAAGTTGATCAGGTTGGAGCGGTGAATCCGGGCGAACGATAGGGCCATTACAGCCTTTATGCCCAGGTAACGCGGAGCCAGGGCGGCCTGTTCGCGGGCCGAACCCTGCCCGTAATTGCTGCCACCAATAATAAAACCGGATACAGCTTCTTTAGCCCGGCTGGCAAAGGTTTTGTCTACTCTTTCAAAGGTAAATTCGGCCAGGGCGGGAAGGTTGGAGCGGAGCGGCAGGACTTTGGCCCCTGCCGGTGAAATGTGGTCGGTTGTGATGTTGTCGCCCACTTTTATAACTACTTCGCCGGAAAGGGTTTCTTCTAAAGGGCCAAAGCGCGGCAGCGGCTTGATATTCGGCCCGCGAAAGATTTCAACTGCTTCGGCGGCAGCTCCCTCGGCTGCCGGGGGAATAATCATGCTGTCGTTGATGTCGAAGCGGGCGGGCATCGCAATACCAGGATATTCGCCCAGGTCACGGGGGTCGGTGATAACCCCGGCCAGGGCGGTGGCGGCGCAGGTTTCGGGACTCGCCAGGTAGACTTTAGCATCTTTAGTACCGCTGCGGCCCTCGAAATTGCGGTTGAATGAACGCACCGCCACGCTGTTGCTGGACGGAGCCAGGCCCATACCGACACACGGGCCGCAAGCCGATTCAAGCATACGCGCCCCGGCATCAATCATATCGGCCAGAGCGCCGGTGCGGGCGACCGTGGCGTATACCTGCCTGGAGCCGGGACTGACCGTGAAACTCAGGTTCGGGTGTACCGCTTTGCCTTTAAGCACGTAAGCCACTATCGAAAGGTCGCGAAAGGAACTGTTGGTGCAGGAGCCGACCGACACCTGCTGCACCGGGATACCGGCTACTTCACGCACCGGCACGACATTATCGGGCATATGGGGCTGGGCGATTAAGGGTTCTAGTTCGTCCAGGTTTATTTCTACAAGTTCGTCGTATGTGGCATCTTCGTCGGCGGTCATAGGCTGCCAGGTTTCCTCGCGGCCCTGGGCTTGCAGGTACAGGCGTGTTTGCTCATCGCTGGGGAAAATCGAGGTGGTCGCGCCTAGCTCGGCTCCCATGTTGGCGATTGTGGTCCGGTCAATCACACCCAAAGAGTCTATGCCCGGCCCGAAGTATTCGATAATTCGGCCTACTCCGCCTTTGACACTCAGGCGGCGCAGCATATCCAGAATCACATCTTTGCCGCTGACCCAGGGTTGCAGGCGGCCAGTCAGTTTCACACCCAAAATTTTTGGCATTATCAAATAAAAAGCCCCACCGCCCATGGCTACGGCTACGTCCAGACCACCGGCCCCGATGGCTATCATACCCAGGCCGCCGCACAAAGGCGTGTGGCTGTCGCTGCCCAGGAGGGTTTTACCGGGAGCGGCAAAGCGTTCGGCGTGGACCTGATGGCAGATGCCATTGCCCGGTCGCGAGAAATAAAGGCCGAATTTGTGGGCCGTGGTTTGCAAAAAGCGGTGGTCGTCGGCGTTCTCGAAGCCCATTTGCAGCATATTGTGGTCTACATAGCTGACCGAAACCTCGGTGCGGACGCGAGGTAAGCCAATCGCTTCAAATTGCAGGTAGGCGGCGGTTCCGCTGGCATCCTGGGTTAGAGTCTGGTCAATTTTGATGGCAATTTGCGTACCCGGCGTAAGCTCACCTTCGACCAGATGCGCGCTTAAAATCTTACGGGCCAGGTTGGTTCCCATAGCAGTAGTACTCCTCAAAAAGTTTGATGGCGGCAAAAGGGCTTTTCTTCAAAATTCCGGCCTGATTTACCCGTCATTATTATCTAAAATAAAGGCAGTTACCAAATTATAGCACTTTGGTGTTACTCTTTTCACAAATCCAACGACTAATCGGCGCGTTTACGGGCCTCGGTCCAGATGGCTTGCAGTTGGTCTAAATCCATTTTGTGAGCGTCCAGGCCGCGCTCTTTGACAATTGTTTCCCACTGCTCAAAGCGGCGGCGGAATTTCAAGTTTGACAGGCGCAAGGCTTCCTCGGCATCTACCTTCAAGCCCTGGGCCGCGCTTGCCAGGACCGCCAGCACATCCCCGATTTCCTCAACTAGCTCGGCCTGATTGGTGGTCCGGCTCACTTCACCGACTTCTTCGACCAGCTTTTCCATGACTTCCGCGAAAGTGCGCCACTTGAAGCCTAAATCACCGGCTTTGCGCTGGAGAGCCTGGGCCTGTTGCAAGGCGGGCATGTCGCGGGGTACTCCGGCCAGCACCGAGGATTGGTCGCCCCTGGCCGCTTTCTCCTGAAGTTTAAGTTGCTCCCAGTTTGGCCGCTCCGTCTTATTTTCGTCTTTGGGGCCGAAGATATGAGGATGGCGGCGGATAAGCTTCTCGCTCATCTCCCGGAAAACGTCAGCGATGTTCCATTCGCCTTCCTCGGCGGCTATTTGAGAATGTAGCAGAATTTGAAGCAGTAAATCGCCCAGTTCTTCGGGCAGGGTATCCGGTTTTTCGTCCAGAGCGTGAATAACTTCGTAGGCTTCTTCCAGCAGATGGCGTTTCAGGCTGGCGTGAGTCTGAGCTTTATCCCAGTCGCAACCGTCCGGGCCGCGCAGCCTGGCAACCACGTAATGAGCGTTTGCAAAAGTGCCGAGAGCTTCCAGCACCCTCAGGGCGGGCAGGTAGGCACAGGTCAGGTGGTCGGTCCATTCCGGGTGACGGTCCAACTCGTATAGTGGTATAACCAGCTTGCCTTCTTCGCCTGGAATACCGGCCCCGCGCAAGAGCGTTACCGGGTGGTCGTCAGGGTAATTTTCCATCAGGGCCAGCTTGACTCCGCTTGCCAGCCTCTGGTTATAGACCTGGCCTATCAGCAAGGGCCGGTTGACGGGCAGTTCCAGACCGTGCTGCCGAGTCAGGCTCAGTTCGGGTTGCTCGGCCAGTTCAGTCGCGTCCAGCACCACGAAGCCCGCCGCCAGCGGGTCAACGCCCAGAGTTACAAAGACCGGCTCCAGGAAGCTCAATCCGCTGACCACTTCGGTTTCTATCCCGGCCTTTTGAGCTGCTTCCAACAGCCGCAACACGCTCGACTCACCTACCAGCGGATGACCCGGTACGGCATAGACCACCGGGCCGCTGCCGGGCTGCCCGGCCAGTTCGAGCAGGCGGGCCACGATGGTTCCATACACTTCCGAGAAAGTATCGGAGCGGTCGTAAATATCGTCAAAGTTTTCCAGCCGGGGATGCCTGGGAAGATGCGGCACAGTGGGATGCTTGGCAGTGCGGAGGTAGACCACTTCGGCCTGCTCGAAAATGCGTATGGCTCCCACAGTCAACTGGTCGGGATCGCCCGGACCCAGACCGACAATGATAATCTTTCGGTTCATAATTTCAGTAGTTTCTCGATTTTAGCTTTATCTCGTAGAGATTTTATATAGTTGGAAAAGGCTTCGCTCTTGCGCTGCTGGACTAAATCAACCGGCAGGGGCCGGATTTCTTTGCCGAGCGATTGAATCAGGTGGTAGCCTTTGTCGGTCTTGATCGGGCCGCTGACCTGGTTGGTCGCCAGGGCAAAAGCCACATTTTCAAAGGCTGCATCGGTCTGCCCTCGGAAAATCCAATCCAGTTCGCCGCCTTTAACGGCGCTGGCAAAGTCAAGCGAGAACTGTTTTGCCAGCGCCCCGAAATCCTGACCCTGCTGGACCCGCTGGTAAAGCTGGCGAGCTTCTTCCTCGGTCTTGACCAGGATATGCCGGGCGTGGACCTGCTCGCCTTTTCCCTCGACCTGCGAATGTTTGTCGGACATCTGCTCGAAGGTAATCACCTGGGCCAGCCGTTTCTTCTGGTCTGCTTCGATTTCAAAGCGGCGGGCCAGCCAGTATTTATAGTTCTCCGGACCGCCTATCTCCCTTTTGAAATCTTCCAAACGGATAGTGACTTCCTGGGGCGCAGCGGTAACGTTTCCTCTGGCGGCCTCGGCGGCGACTACCTGATAGTTAATTAAGCCTTCCAGGGTTTGCAGCCGCAAATTTTTCAAAAGCTCCTGGTTCTGGGGCGTAGCCCAATCCAGGCTGCCACCGGCCTGTTCCTCGCTGGTGGCTCTGGCTTCGTCTAAAGATTGGTTGAACTCGCCTTCGGATATTTCAATGCCATCAACTTTCGCTACCGGACCATTCGTTTCGGCGTAACCCAGCCGTTTATTTATAGCGTTGACCGGGGTTGGGATTATGGCCGGGGTCGCGGTCGGTGAACCGGGGTTTGGGCTGGGGCTGACCGTTAATTTAGCCAGGTTAGAGTCAGGCGTAGGAGAAGGCAGCGAAAGGGAAATATCCCCGCAAGCTGTAACCATAACCAGCCAGAAGCTGACCAAAAAAAAGCCCCAAAAACTCTTTTGAAAGCGCAAAAGTTTTCTCATGGAGTCTATTTTAACACAGTAGCCAGTGGTCAGTACCCAAAATGCACTTCGCTGCCCGGTAATCAAAAATTGGTTGACGATTACTATTAGTTTCACAAATCAAAAGCAGGTGGTTCCCAACCGGAATGCACCTGCTTTTTGCTATACAACTTTTAATCTTCTAATATCGTG
This sequence comes from Chloroflexota bacterium, assembly GCA_043727245.1. Classification (GTDB taxonomy): domain Bacteria; phylum Chloroflexota; class Chloroflexia; order Chloroheliales; family Chloroheliaceae; genus 54-19. The sequence continues at coordinate 7,995 of JAYSYV010001523.1, forward strand.
GTCCGGTCGGAATGCCCGGTCTGGTTTCGACTTCTTCAGGCTGGAGTAGGGGGCTGAGGTTTTCGGTGGATGGAATAAGGGGGTTTTCCTCGCTGTGGCTGCGGTCGACCTCCCGGCTGTATTCGCGTAAATTGCTGCGCTCGAAACGCAGGGCCGCGATTTGCTCCGAAATAAGGCCGCACAGGAAAATCAGGACGCTGATACTTATTAGCAAAACCGCGCCGTTCGGGATTTTGCCGTTGGCGAAAAAGAAGTTGATAAGGCCGTAACCTGCCCCCAGCACGAACCACAGCGCCGCCAGCGGCATAAAAATCTTAATCGGGTTAAAGAGGGTAATCATTCGCAGGATAATCGTAATGAACTTGAGGCCATCCCGGAAAGGCCGGAGATGACTTTTGCCGCCCTGCCGCTTGTGGGCCTTAATATCGACATGCTTGACGTTGTACC
>JAYSYV010001524.1:0-2750 GCA_043727245.1 Chloroflexota bacterium
GGGATATGTTTGCTAAAAGTCGGCTTTTACATTCCTGCCTATATTATACCCAAACACTGTGATTATCGTTGCAAGCGCGGTAGAAATCAACTATAAAAGCCAATCCTGGAGGACTGGCTTTTATTTTAAGCTATGTGTTCCAAAGTTATTTTCTGCCTAATGGCCGCTTTCCTAGGGTTGTTTCTGTGAATTATTACCAAGAGTTAGCACAATAGCGCTGAACATATTAGCTGCATTGGCCTTGCGGTACTGGACAATAAAGTTACCCGGTTCTCCGCCCTTCCAGAAATCAGGGTCAGTTACGCTGGCGAAGTAAGTCTTCAGGGATTCGCTTTTGTACAGGTCCACCTGGGTATTATCGGGGCCAATGTAAGTCTGGACCGGTTTGGTATCTTCGGGCAGAAAAGTCTTGCTTTCGGTCCGGGCGGCATCCAATGTTACCGCTGCATCACCATAAAGCCGCTCCAACCTGACAATTCTATCTTCAAAGAAAACCACCAGGTACTTCTGGTTCTCATAAAATAAGCCGTTGTCACGCTGGTCGCCCTTACCGTGCCATTTTTCCCATTCGGTCTTGAACAAACCAAGTGACTGGGAATTTAAAGGAACCTGGGTCGTTGTCGGGGCCGGTTGCACCGGAGTAACTGTCGGTTTGACCGGGGTCACTGTCTGCGAAACGGTCGGGGCAGGCTTGAGTGTTGCCGTTGGAGCCGGAGCCAGGGTCGGAGTTGGTGGTACTGGAGTTGGCTGAGGTTGGGTTGTCTGAGGCTGGGTTGGCACAACAGGCACAGCCGTGGGCGGAACCACTACCGGTGGAACCGTTGGAGCCGGGCGAGGCGTAGCAGTCGGAGCGGGCGCGTCCGGGGCCGGTTGGACCGGAACAGCCGTAGCCTGGGGCAATGGCGTTACCTTTGGTAGAGGTGTGGTAGTTACTACAATTACCAACGGTGTACTGGTAGCTGCCGGAATAACTACCTGGATGGTAGCGACAGGGCTAATCACACCCTGGGTAGCAGTAATGACCGCCACCGGAGTAATTTCCGGCGATTTATTCTGGTTGTTTAAACTGGCAATCCCGAAAATGGCTGCTGCCAGCAGACCACCGACGGCAATTATTGGAATCCAGAGCGGCACGGGGCGACGTTTGGGCTGAGTAAGGTCAATTAAGCTGGGTGCGAGAGAGGCCACGAATGCCGGGTCATTTGGCGAAACCGGCAGGTTAACAAAATCTGGCCCTGGCACGCGTCCGTGAATCTGCGAAGAATTAGCTTCCGGGTATCTATGGGGACCGAGATCGGGCCGATTGGGCGGCACTGACATAACGTTGGACTCCTTTCCTGGTATTTAAGTCTGTTTTTTAATTTCCATGCACAATCCTTGCCGCCGATTTCTGATATAAGCTGATGCAAAGTTCCCAAAGACCGCCAGAGTTTTATTAAAAGTACCAGCCTATAGTGCCGAGCAGCCAAACAGTTTATTTAAGACAAAATATGTTATTATTATCAAGCTAATATCAGTTATAGAGCGATTGGTCAGAGAGGACAAGGAAGATTGGTTACCCAGGACCGGCGGATCAGGCGGACGCAAAACTTGTTAGCCAAAGCCTTAATCGAAGTTACCCTGAAAAAAGGCTATGAAGCAGTCACCGTGCGCGATATTACCGAACGGGCCGATGTAGGGTACGCCACTTTTTACCGGCATTACCAGGATAAAGATGCATTGTTAGAGGATGTTTTAGAGGTAGTACTTAACGAACTCATTGGCCTGTTTTCCCCCGAAGTCACCAGTAATCCAGCAAAACTGGGGCATGTTCTGTTTAAATATGTCAAAGAAAACTACGAAATTATCCGGGTTTTATTGAGTAGCCGCTATACTTCGGTTATAGGCAAACGCATGCTGGAAGGCGGCACTAAAAACATGTTGGAGCGGAGTATCCCAAGGCCGGATAGTCCAGTGCCGCCGGAAATTGCCGCCTATCACCTGGTAACATCTTCGATTAATCTAATCGAGTGGTGGCTGGAAGACGGCATGCGCTTTTCACCGGAACAGATGGGTCTGATTTACTCCGAACTAATCGAAAAACCGACCATGAAGGTAGCTTTTAAGCCTGGTGCGTTACAAAATTGCCCAACAAAGTAATAAAATATATAGCCCTTGCATGGGTGTTCTGAGCCATAGCGAGGTAGCGAGCTTACCCCTAAATATTACCTTGCTAGTTGCCGCATAAATATTGGCCGGGAACAGGGCCAACAGCAAAAGTATCAAACAAATTCCAACCAACCACTTTAAGTCAGGCAGCTCCGCTAGTCCGATAGCACCCAGGATTTCCAGCCCACCTGTCAAATAGACCAGCCAAAACGGCCTGGGAAACAGCGGAGGAATCATCTTTACCATATCGTTTTTTGTCCGCGTAAAGTGGCTGATGCCGGTAAAGACAAACATAAGGGCCAGGGCATAGCGGATACAGGTCTGCCAATCCTCAAAATTAGCTAATCCAATCAGACCCAACCCCCGGAATAGCACTACTCCAAACCCCAATACAATTAAAGATACCATTTTAAGCACTTGCTTTCTTTTGTTTAACCAGGCCGTTTCTGTTAGCCTGTTTTGCTTTTGTACCAAACGTACGTCTAAAACCGAACAGCGTTCTGTAATTTGCAAAAAAATAACCACGTCGTCAAATATTCAAAGTTAAAGTCAAGATTTACTCAAGCCTAAAACCTGCCTCTGGAGAATTAACCGGCTGGCCT
>JAYSYV010001525.1:0-25284 GCA_043727245.1 Chloroflexota bacterium
CCCGACGTTCGCAGGGGCTGCGACTTCGATCTGTTGGCGGCCACAGAGCGCGCTCTTGAGTCAATGTGGCTTTGCCTTGCACGCGGCTTCGTGCCGACGCTGCTCTACGGCGTGACCGGCAGCGGCAAGACCGAACTTTATTTGCGCTCGATTGCCCGTATCCTGAAGGAAGGTCAGCAAGCTATTGTGCTGGTCCCGGAAATCGCCCTGACCGCCCAGACGGTAGACCGTTTCGCGGCTCGTTTTCCCGGCAGAGTAGCCGTCCGGCATAGCAAACTCACCACCGGCGAAGCCTTTGACGAGTGGCGGCGAACCAGGGACGGCGAAGCCTCGATTATCATCGGAGCCAGGAGCGCCCTTTTCTCACCCGTACCACGCCTGGGCCTGATTATCATTGACGAAGAACACGAATGGAGCTACAAGCAGGACGAGACTTTCTCCGGCGCTGGCACGGCCCTTTACCATACCCGGACTGTGGCCCACGAATTGGCTAAATTAACCGGGGCTATGGTTATTCTAGGAAGCGCCACCCCGGCGGTCGAAAGTTTTTTCCGGGCCGAGCAGGGTGAGTTTGGTCTTTTAAGTCTGCCGGAGCGGGTGGCCCCGCACGAGAATAAAAACGGTGAACCACAGGGCGTAGCCGGTCCGCTGCCTCTGCCGCCGGTCCAGATAGTTGATTTGCGCCAGGAATTAAAGGCCAGCAACAACAGTATTTTCAGCCGGGATTTGCAGCAATACCTTAAAGAAACCCTGGACCAGCGCCGCCAGGCCATTCTGTTTCTCAACCGGCGCGGTACGGCCACGATTGTAATGTGCCGCGACTGCGGAACGGTCGTAGTATGCGAGCTGTGCGATACGCCAATGGTCTTTCACGCCGACCTCGACCGCCTGATTTGCCACCGCTGCGGTCGACGCGCCCCCAGTCCCCGGATTTGCCCCAACGAGGAATGTCGCAGCGAACGGATTCGCCACTTCGGGGTCGGGACCAAGCGAGTCGAGGAAGAATTACAGCGCCTGTACCCCAGGGCCAGGATTATCCGCTGGGACCAGGACACCATAGCCGAGGGTGGCCGCGACTCCTACCAGACCCTTTTTGATAAAATGACGAATCACGAAGCCGACCTGCTGGTGGGTACTCAGATGATTGCGAAGGGTTTGGATTTGCCGCTGGTGTCGCTGGTGGGGGTCGTGACCGCCGATACCGGCCTGTATCTACCGGACTTCCGAGCGACCGAGCGCACTTTCCAGCTTTTAACCCAGGTGTTGGGCCGGGCCGGGCGGCGCAGCGGGCCAAGCCGGGCGGTGATTCAGAGCTATACCCCCGACCACTATGTCATTGAGGCGGCGGCTCATCACGATTACCAGAGTTTTTATTCCCAGGAACTGGCTTTCCGGTTTGAACACGGCTACCCGCCTTTTTCCAAGCTGATTAAATTCGTCTACAGCCACAAAGACGAGCAGAAAGCCAAAATCGAATCGGATAAACTGGCAAAAGAAATCCAGTATCAATTTGACGAGGCCGGGCTGATAGCCGACAGCGGAGTCTATGATTTCATTGGCCCGGCCCCGGCTTTCCAACACAAATTACGCGGCGTGTATCGTTATCAGTTCCTTATACGTATATATGGTACGGGCATTCCAGGGGCGGACGACAGCCAGCCTGAAGATGCCCGGCTCATTCGCCAGATTATCGGGCGGCTGCGGCCAAATTTGTACGGTTGGACGGTAGATGTTGACCCGCAAAGTATCCTGTAGTAAAATAGATATGTGTTAAAATAAAACAACACTTAAATAAAAGCGATTATTATTTAGAAATTAGAAGGTTTGTAACATGGCACTCTTAACAATATTGACTGACGATAACCCGCGATTGCGGCTGAAATCCCATAAAGTAACCAAATTCGATAAAGCCCTGCGCGACCTTGCCAAAAACATGTTCGACTCGATGGATAATGCTAACGGCATCGGTCTGGCTGCGCCCCAGGTGGGCGCGTTGCAGCGCTTGATTGTGATTGACATCCCGGAAGATATGGACGAGGAAGGCAGCGAGCATTTCCAGGCGGTGCTGGTCAACCCTGAAATCATTAAAGCCAGCGGTGAGCAGGTCAGCGAGGAAGGTTGTCTGAGCATTCCCGGCTGGTACGGCGAAGTTAAACGCTTCCAGAACGTGACCGTCAAAGGCCAGGACCTTTACGGCAAGCCGGTCAAAATTAAAGCTACCGGCCTGAACGCTGTCTGCTTGCAGCACGAAATTGACCACCTGGACGGTATTCTTTTCACCGATAAAGTGGTTGATGCCGCGACCCTGCACAAGGTCAAGCGAGCTACCGAACAAGCTGCTCCGGCTACAATTGACCCGGCTAAAGAACTGGTCAAGGCCCGGTAGTAGTTTAACCTCAACCGGGTAATTTTCTACACCGGCTAATAAAATCGAATCGAAGCACCCTTACTGAATGCGGTAAGGGTGTTTTAATTTAAGCTCGTCTGCTATAATCGGGTCCGGTCTAAAATAATTGAACTGGAAGCTATGGATAAAGAACTTATTCCGGGTGAAGCAGCCCCAACCCAGCCTGACCCGGTTGAGCTTGTCAGGCAAGGGCAGGCTTACTACGAACGGGGCGAGTGGCAACCGGCTTTAGATTATATCGAGCAAGCCCTATCAACCTGCCGCCTGGGCGAACACCCCGACGGCCAGCCGAGCCGCCGCATCGAAGCTCACGCCTTGAACTTGCTGGGCGGGCTGTATTACTACCGGGCCGGACGGCAAAAAGAAGCCGCCGGTTGCTATCAACAGGCTCTCGAAATTAGCCGCCAACTGGCCGACCGGCCTGGCGAAGCCAAAGCCCTCTTTAACCTGGCTGGCATCTACCAGGCCGAAGGGCGTTACCCTGAAGCTAAAGAATTACTGGACCGGTTGGTGGCGCTCGACCGGGAACTAAGCAGCCAGGACTTGCGTAGTCACTTGATTGTCCTGGGTGCGGTCAGAAAGCGGCTCAAACGGCTGGGTCTGGCCGAAGGCGAAAGATAAATAGAGATAGGGTGTAGGAAAAACTGGTTTACACGGTCTGTTTTGCGAAAGGAAGTTTATGAAAGCGGCGATATTTAGCGAATACGGTGGCCCGGAAGTCCTTACGATAGAGGACCGGCCCATGCCGGAGATTGGACCGGACGAAGCCCTGGTGCGGGTGCGGGCGGCTGGCCTCAACCGCCTGGACCTGATGATGCGGGCCGGTCTGACCCCGGTCAAACCCACTCTGCCCCACATTGGCGGTTCCGAGGTGGCCGGGGAAATCGCCCAGTTAGGCCAAAATGTCAAGGGCTTTAGCCCCGGTCAGCAGGTTGTGGTCGCACCTTACCTGCACGATGGAACCTGTAGTTACTGCCGGGCCGGGGAAGAAACGACCTGCCAGAACGGCGATATTTTGGGGTTGCGCTACGATGGCGGCCACGCCGAATATGTGAAAGTGCCGGGCAACAGCCTGGTGGCGATGCCGGAAGAACTTACTTTCGAGGAAGCGGCGGCCCAAACCTTTACCACCATTACAGCCTGGCACATGCTGGTCTCTAAAGCCGGAGTCCGGCCCGGCGAAACGGTGCTGGTACTGGCTGCCGGTAGCGGAGTAGGTGTGGCAGCCATTCAAATTGCCAAGTTGTGGGGAGCCAGGGTAATCGCCACTTCCAGCCGCAACGAAAACCTGCAAAAAGCCCTGGAATTAGGCGCGGACGAGGTAATTAACTACGCCGAACGAGATTTTTCGAGGGTCGTCCGCCAAAGCACCGAGCGGCGCGGGGTGGATATTGTGATAGAACATGTCGGGCAATCTACCTGGGATAAAAGTATGGCCTCGGTGGCCCGCAACGGTCGGGTGGTTATTTGCGGCACAACTACCGGGGCCGATGGCGGCATAAATCTCTCAACCCTTTTTACCCGGCAGGTTATGGTAATCGGCTCTTACGGCGGGACCAAAGACGACCTTAAAGAGGTGTTGAAACTGACTGCTCAGGGCCGTTTGCAAGCCGTGATTGACCGGACCTATCCCCTGGAACAGATTAAAGCCGCCCAGGAACGCCTGGCTAACCGGGAGCAGTTTGGCAAGATTATCCTGACACCCTAAATCGTTGCTAACTGCAGCGATTGGTTGGTTTTTTCCAGGGTCGCGTTTAGCTGGTCAACCTGGCGATTCACCATTGAAACCGTATCGGAAAGAACTGAAACCGCCCCGGCGCTTTCCTGCGAAACCTGGGCTACGGTCCGCATGGTGTAAAGAATTTGCTGGTTGGCGCTGCGCTGCTGGCCGGTCGCGATACTGATTTCGTCGCAGCGGATATTGACTTCCTCGACCGCGCTTAGAATTTCTTCGGCCTGGGCGGCGTTGCCGGTAATTATTTCGTTCAGTTTGGTAATGACCGTCCCGGCGATTTGAGAGCGCGAGAGTGCGGCGGAGGTTTCTTTTTTACCTTCCTCGGCTACCAGCACCGCTGCCGCAACGGCTCCTTGCATTTCGGTAATGGCCTGGCGGACTTCTTCGGTCGATTCGCGGCTGCGGTCGGCCAGATTCTTCACTTCCTGGGCAATTACCCCGAAACGGTCGCCCCGCACGCTTCTATAAGAATCTCCACCCTGGGTGTGAATTGACCCGGCAGCCTCAATCGAGGCGTTAAGGGCCAGCAAATGGGTTTCATCGGCTATTTCGTCAATAATATCAATAATCGTCCCGACCTTGCGGGTTTGTTCAGTCAGGTGAAGTAGCCGCTGGCCCAGCAATTCTATTCGGTTGCGGACGCGCTCGACCCTGGCAACCGCCTGGTCCACCGCCTCGTTACCTTCCTGAGAAGTTGAGCGGGCCTGCTCGCTGGTATTTCGGACGGCTGTGGCAATATCTACCGTCTGGTTGGCCGACTCGGCGGCGGCGGCGGCGCTGGCAGCAATCTGATTAGCTGTTTCGTTCAATTCTTCCAGGCTGGTAGTTACCTCGGTTACGGCGGCGACCTGATCCTGGGAGTTAGTGGCTTGCTGGCGCGAAGTGATATGCAAATCGGCTGTCATTCCGGCTAGTTCCCGGCTGAGAGTCGCGCCGAAGCTATTGGTCGTATTCAAGAGCGCTGTTAAACGGCTTAACTGCTCCATCCGTTGTATCGCATTGACCTGTGCATTGTACGCCTGAGTGGAAAGAATGCTTACCCAAAATCCGGCCAGCCCTATAACTATAACCCAGCATATAAGGTCAGCCAGGGGTGTTTGATTTGGAAGAACAACTGGCCTGACCAGTTTAAATATCTCTACCACGCAATATGCCCCTATAACTAGCACGGCACTAATCACAGCGCTTCCAATTATAGCCCGGACCGGCAGCTTGAACACACCTGCCAGAAGCGGCATGAGCAGGAACATGGCAAGAAAGGCCCCATTCGTGCTATACACGCCGAGCAAAACTTCATAAGCTGTCAGAGCTACCATACAGCCTGCCAGTATTAAATAGGCAATAAGATTAATCCGTTTGACGCTGGAGCCAGGTCGCGCCATTAGAGAACAGATCAGGAAAAGAAGGCTCAATACTATTGCAATCAATATTATAGGATCAATAAACCAAATTCCCTCGGAATAAGATGGGGTCGTAATTAGCCAGTTAAGGAAAGCTAATGGCAAGGGTAAACAGGTCAGTATCAAGGTGCAGACTCTGAGCAAGGTTACTCGCTCGTTATGTTCTTTCTGCTTTCGCTGTTCGACAGTCTCCTTCTTCTCAGCCAGACTCGGCTGAGAAGGGTTTATTATTAGTGAGGTATTGAGCGGTTTATTCATGGGTCTCGTTTCCTGCTATTGAAATTGTAATGGCCTTGAAAATCAGGTAGCTGCCAGGGACTATATAGTACATCTTTACTTCATTTTAGTCCTTCAAGCCCCGGTTGATATAGCCAATCTTAGCTACTGCCAGGGTTAATATTTTCTAATCCTCTTTGCAAATCTATAAATTGAGTTCAAAGACCCCTAGAAATGAGTATATGGACCTACTACAGGCTTGCACGTTTTGAGAAAGCCTATGATATAATGCAAAAATATATACCAGTTGATGCATAATCGCCTGGCAGCTTACTACAAATTTATCCCTCATTAGTGGGGTTTGTATAGTTTATTTAAGAAGTAAAAGTAGCTTTTAGTTGCCCGGTATTTGCCCATTGCCCAAACTATAAGGGTTGGGAGTATTTAAGGAGAAGTAGGTGTCGTGGTATCTTTCTTAAGAAAAAATGGTAAACGGATTGCAATTGGCTTGATTGCGGTTGTTGTTATCGTAAGCGGGTTACTCGCTTTCCGCGTTTTTAACTTTATTGGAGATGTGCAGGCTCCACGGGTAAGCGATACAATCGCCGCTGCCCAGAATAACAACCAGTCTATGGCCCAGGTTACAGCCACTGCCCAGGCCCGGTTGTGCGCGGCCAGCTTGGCCTGCACGACCAGTCCCGGCACCGTTATGTCTAGCCTGGCCCCGGTCGTTACTCCAATGCCTACCGCCCTACTTACGCCTACCCCTACCCCGGATGTTGCCAACAGCAAGATAGTCCAGCGGATTAAAGCGGGCGAACGCATCAGCATCATGTACATGGGCTATGGTGGTCCCGGCCACGAAGGGGCTTACCTGACTGATACAATTCTGGTTATGAGTTTCGACCCCAAAACCGGAACTGTCACCCAGTTTAATGTTCCACGCGACCTCTATCTCTCGATACCGGGCGGTCCGGGCGGCAAGACCTTCAAAGGCAAGGTCAACGGCATTTTCTCGACCATTATGAAGTGGGAAAAGCCGACCCAGGACGACCTTGACACCAAATATCACTTCAGCAATCCCCAGGAGCAGCAGGCTGCCGGGGCCAACCTGGCCGCTAATACGGTCCAGAATGTTTTAGGTATCAAGGTTGATTACTGGGTTATCATGAATTTTGAGGCTTTCCGCACCTTGATTGATAAAATGGGCGGCGTGACTGTCTGCGTGGACCGGGCTTTCGTAGATAATGATTACCCGCGCAATGATGATGACACGATAGATGCAAGTGTTATGACGATAAAGTTTGCTGCCGGTTGCCAGGTTATGAACGGCGAACGGGCCATCCAGTTTTCGCGCAGCCGCAAGAGTGAGGGCGAAGAAGGCGGCGATTTTAAACGGTCGGCCCGCCAGATGAAAGTCGTTTCGGCCATCAAGGATGATATTCTGAAGAAGAACCTTATCGGCAATGCCCTGGGCTATATGGACGCTTTGCAGGGAAATCTGCGGGTGAGTATGGATGCCGGTGATATGTTTGCCCTGGCGAACTTCTTCAATTCCAGCGAGGGTAGAGCGATTGCCTCAAACATCAAGTTCGATCCTGAAATTATGACCGGCAATAACTTCATCCAGGAAATTGACAAAGGCGGCGTAATTGGCTATGCCCTTATACCCAAAGCCGGCGAAGATAAATATAGCGACATTCAAGCCTGGGTCAAGAACAACTTTACCTATGCGCTGGTCCGGCGAGATAATGCCTGGCTACAGGTCTTAAACGGCAGCGGTATCCAGGGCAAAGGCGGCGCTTTAACCGACTTCCTGGCTGACCAGGGTTTCAGAATGTCCGAAACCGACGCTACCGCGCTGGAAGATGAAACTTATCTGGTGGACTATACCAATAGCGCGGCCCCCGGGGTTTTAACCCAACTTAAAAAGTACTTACCCAATATGAAGGTTTACCCCAAGACCGCCGATAAAAAACCTTATGAGGGCGCACCTGACCTGGTTCTTTTCCTGGGTAAGAACTACAAAGGGGTGACTACCTAAACCTCAAAGAACACGACCGCCTGGCCCAGGATTATGTGACGGCCCTGGCTGACACTCAGCGGCTAATTTTCGTCGTTACTCCAATTGTATTCCTCCTGGGTTTAGGGCTAATCGTCTTTTCAGGCTTTTGTTGCGGGCGTACAGGCGGCAGGGTAAAAGACCAGGGCATTGGTATACCGCTTGCTGACCAGCCGCATTTATTCGAGGATTTTCACCGTTCCGGGAATGTAGGCAATATTCCCGGAACGGGCCTGGGTTTAGCTTTCGTCAAAAAAGCGGTGGCTTTACAGCGAGGCCGAATTACCTTTACCAGCGTACAGGGAGTGGGGACGAGTTTCAGGGTTAGTTTGCCGTCAGGCATTGAACCTGTAACCTCGCTGATGTCTAGTGCCGATGAGGAGCATTTCTAAAGTCTAGCTCTCTCCCTCCTTCCTTCTTTCCTTTCTTTCTGTCCGCTTACTTGCCCTCTACACCATTAATGCTTTTTAGCGTATAATTACCCCTGCAATAAATTAAAACTCCCGGTAAAAGCTGCTCCGTAAATAGCGGTCTTACAAAGAATGAGATTGGTAATTGAGCGATAACCTGAAGGAAACCTCGGCTAAAAGAGCTGCTCCTTTGCCAGCTAAAAAGGCGGCTCCCGAACCTTCCAGCCTGGTTAAGCGGAACTTTGTGGCGGCCCGGCGACTGGCGGTTAGCTGGAAAGAACCGCTGGCCTTATTTCTAGGCTGGCGGTTGGGTTTGGGCGGGCTGGCTTTTCTGGCGGGAATTTTAATACCGGGTCTGGCGCGTGGCGGGACCGCGCCCTATACCCCGGCAAACCTGGGGCCGCTGGCCGAAAGGTTGCTGGGCGTATGGAGTCACTGGGATGGCGAGTGGTTTTTATATGTGGCCCAGGTAGGCTACCGTCCTGGCGATTATACTTCCCCCTTTTTCCCGCTCTATCCCATCCTGGTCAGGGTGCTGGCGACTATCCTGGGGAATTATCTGCTGGCCGGAGTGTTGCTCAGTGCCGGGCTGTCGCTGGCCGTTTTCGTCCTGATGTACCTGCTGGTCAGCCATGAAGCGGGCCGGAGTGTGGGCAAACGAGCGGCCCTCTACCTGGCGATTTTCCCGACTTCCTTCTTTCTGGCGGCCTGTTACAGCGAAAGTCTGTTTCTGGCTCTGTGCCTGGGGGCATTTCTGGCGGCCCGGCGCTATGCCAACTGGTGGTTAGCCGGGTTGCTAATCGGCCTGGCGGCTCTGACCCGCAACCTGGGCATCTTGCTTTTGCTGCCTCTGGGGTGGGAATGGCTGGTCCAGCACCGCCGCACCCTGGTAAAAATCCCTCTCGGCAAAGGCTGGCGGCTGAATTTTAACTTCCAGAGGTTGAACCTGCGAGATAGCCTGGCTTTTATTCTCTTGCCCCTGGCCTGTGTCGGAATTTGGCTGGTTTTTAACGCCCTGGCCCTGGCCGACCCCCTGAACTTTATGTCGGTCCAGAACAACCCGGTCTGGAACCGCCATTCGGCCTGGCCCTGGCAGACCGTGGCCCGCGCCTTTAACTTTTTTACCGCCAACCTGAACTTACCGCCTACCGGCCCGGTCTACCGCGAAGACCCCAATTTGATAGACTTGCTTTTCTGGCTCTTTCTGGCAATTACCTTTTTAATAGTAGCCTTTCAGGTCTGGAAAAAACGGATGGCCGGGGCTTACTTGATTTATTTTGGCCTGACCTGGCTGCTGCCTCTTTTCTCACCAGCGGCCAAAGAGCCTCTTTTGAGTTATCCCAGGTTCGCTTTGCTGGTCTTCCCGGCCTTTATGGGGTTGGCCCTATTAGGGGAACGCTGGCGGTTTTTGCACTATGCCTATTTGATAGGGGCTACTCTTTTGCTGGGATTACTTTTCGCCCGGTTTGCCAACTGGTACTGGGTGGCTTAATCGAAACCTCTATCTCTTTATCATCTTTATCTCTTTATCTCTTTATCTATGAAAGGAAATCTCTATGAGTGACAATGCCGAACAACAGCTTAACCAGCGGATTGATAATTACCTTGAAGATTTGTTTGTGCCAAAAGACCCCATACTCCAAGAAGCTTTGGAGGAAATGAAACGCAATGGCTTGCCCGGTATAAATGTTTCTGCGAACGAAGGCCAGTTGCTCTATATGCTGGCGAAACTTTCCGGCGCTCGCAAGGTATTGGAAATTGGCACTCTTGGAGCTTATAGCACTATCTGGATGGCCCGCGCTCTGCCGCCGGAAGGCCGGGTAATTACCCTGGAATATTCGCCCAAACATGCCGAAGTGGCCCGGCGCAACCTGGAACGGGCCGGTCTGAGCGACCGAGTAGAAGTGCGCGTCGGGGCCGGGCTGGACCTCTTGCCGCAAATCGCCGCCAACGGCGAAGGCCCGTTCGACCTCTTTTTCATTGATGCCGATAAAGATAATTACCCCGGCTACCTGGAATGGGCTATCAAATTATCCCGGCCAGGCAGCGTTATTCTGAGCGATAATCTGCTTCGTAACGGCCAGGTTCTTGAGGCGGGACAGGGCGGAGCCAATGAAATAATTGCCCAATACAACCGGCAACTGGCGACCGACCCCCGGCTTGAGTCCCTGATTATCCCATTGAGCCGGGGCCACGTGGACGGCTTGGGTGTAACAGTAGTCAGGGGCTAAAGAATATAGTATACTAGCCAAAATGCCTGCTTCTTTAGCTTATATAAAGAAGCAGGCCGGTTTTTTCTTTAGTTACATTTTTTGATTTTGAATAATTCGGGTATCGGTATACGAACAATCTTAACGCCTTATAATAACCGCCCCATGTTCAACGCTTTACGTATAAGATTAGTATGAATCTGGTTTACCGTTAGTGAAAGGGATTTTCTAATTGATGTATGGAATCGTTCTGGCTGGTGGAGTAGGCTCCAGGCTGTGGCCGCGCAGCCGCAATAACAACCCCAAACAATTACTTGATCTGGTTTCAGACCGGACGATGATTCAGGAGACAGTAGACCGGTTACAGAGGTTAATGCCCCCGGAGAATATCACAATTGTGGTGGGTCAGAACCATGCCGAGCAAGTCCGTTTGCAATTGCCAGTCCTTCCGCCAGAAAATGTATTGATTGAGCCGGTCGGTCGGGGTACGGCTCCGGCCATCGGGCTGGGCCTGGCCCGGATAAAGGTGTTGGCTGAGGCGGCGGGCGATACCGACCCGGTTATCGGCTCTTTTCACGCCGACCATGTAATCAGCAATCCTGAAGGTTTCTGCCAGGTCGTCCGAGCCGCCGCCCAGGTGGCCGAGCAGGGCTATATCGTGACATTGGGTATCACCCCGGACGCTCCCCATACCGGCTACGGTTATATCGAACGCAGCGAAAAAATTGAGGAAATAGAGGGATTGCCGGTTTATAAGGTGGCCCGTTTTGTCGAAAAACCGCCCCAAACTACGGCTGAAGAATACCTGGCAACCGGCAATTATAGTTGGAATAGCGGCATGTTCATCTGGAAGCTCTCGGTGATACTCGAAGAATACGCCACTTATTTGCCGGAACTTTCACGCCAGTTGCAGGAATACTCCCAGGCAAGCGGACCCGCCGCCATCGCCATCTGGAACGGGCTAAAGAGCGAAACGATTGACGTTGGCATCGCCGAGAAATCGCAACGGATGGCAGTCCTACCGGCTGAATTCGGTTGGAGTGACGTTGGCGATTGGTCGGTAGTGGCCGACCTGATAGCTGCTCGCACGCCTTCCGAAGAAAATAACGCCGTAATCGGGCATCACATAGGTTTTGATACGTTTAATACCTTGATTTATGGCGGGAATGAAAGCAAATTGATTGCGACCATTAACGTCAGGGATTTTATTATCGTTGATTTGCCGGACGTGCTGCTGGTAGCCCCACGCAGCGAGAACCAGGCCATCAAGCGCATTGTCGAAAGACTGCGGCAAGAGGGACTGGATAAATTTCTCTAAAACCCTTATAATCCCTCATCAAGGGAATACTTAATTTTGAGCGAACTAATCTTGTTACTTACGGATCTTTTTTGGAGAATCTAGCAATATGAGAAGGCTCCGTAACGCGGAAGGACGTTTCTTCTGGGTGCTGGCCGCAGCCGGAATTTTAGTTGCCATGACCCTTATCGTGGGTTCAAATATACAGCGAAGTAACGCTGAGAACATCCAGTCCACCTATCGAACGTCTTACGTAACTCACGGCGAAATTGAAGAAGTAGTTACCGCGCCGGGCCTGGTAACTGCGCGGACCGCCAATCTGACTTTTCAGGCCAGTGGTGTGATTAGCGATGTGCTGGTCAGGCCGGGCCAGGTGGTTCAGGCTGCCCAAATATTAAGCCGCCTGGATACTCGCGAGGCGGAAGCCCAACTGACCGCAGCTCAGGCCGGTCAAAAGGCGGCCCAGGGTAAACTTGATTCGATTAAAGCCGGGTCTCCTCGCGAACTGACAACCGCCCAGCAAAACCTGAAAATCGCCCAGGCCAGGTTAGCCCAGGTCCAGGGAGTAACCGGCACAGCCGACCAACTGGCGGCGGCCCAGCACGCCGTAGATGCAGCCGTTTATCGTTATAATGCCCTCGTTTCCAAAACCAATACCAGAGATGTGGCCTCGGCTGAGGCAGCCTTGCGTCAGGCTAAAGCCAACCTGGCTGTCATAAATACGCCCTCTTCTAAAGCGGCCCTGGCGGAAGCGGCGGCCAGGATCGAGGCCACCACTCAAAACCTGGAAAAGGTCAAGAGCGAACGGTCCAACGCTGTAATTCAGGCTCAAGCCAGTATAGATAAAGCCCAAAAAGGGCTTGATGCCGCCAATGCCACCTATACTCAGGTCCACTCCGAACTTTATAACCCGGATGGCACGGTTAAAACTACGACCACCCAGGCCGACCTGGAACGCGAAAAAGCGGCCAAACTGGCGCTAGACCAGGCCAAAATTACCCTTGACGCGGCTACTAAAGCCCTGGAAGCCGTTAAATCCCAGCAAACCTCGGCTGTTAAAGAAGCCCAGGCTCTGATGATTGAGGCCCAGTCCGCCCTGGAAAATTTACAGGACGGCCCCAATCAGCAGGCTATCGTGAGCGCCCAGGCGGCTATAGATAAAGCCCAGACCGATTATGACAATGCGGCATCAGGCGGGCCAACCCAGGACGAAGTTAATGCGGCCCAGGCCGAAGTTGACCAGACCAAAGCGCTGTTGAACGGCCTTAACAAAGGCGGCAAGCTAACTGATATTCAGGTGGCCCAGGCCGAAGTCAATAAATACCAGCAGGAAGTTCAGGATTTAAGTAAAGGGGCTTCCACGACTGACCTGGCCCAGGCTCAAGGCGCGGTTGACCAGGCTGCCGCCCAGGTAAAACAGGCCCAGCTTAAAATCGAACAGTTAAATCTGCTGGCCCCTTTTAACAGCGTGGTGGAAAGTATCAATGTTTCACCCGGTCAGGCCATTGCTCCGGGACCGCTGGCGATAACGCTGGTAGACCTTTCCAAGCCTTCTTTTGAAGCCAGGGTCAACGAAAGCAGTATCCAGCGCATTAAACAGGGCCAGTCGGTTAGAGTTTACTTTGAAGGTATCCGGGGCGTTCGGCAAGATTCTTTCAAAGGCAAAGTAACTTTAATCTCGACCAGCCTGAAAAATCCTTCAGCCGGAGGCAGTACCCAGGATAGCCGTAACCTGGGCGCTTCTACCCCGTCCGCCCTGGCAAATGCTCTTAATACTCCGGCCTCAACTGACCAGAGCGGCTTTCCGGTAACTATTTTGCTGGACCAGGATACCGAATTGACTGCCTTAAAGCCGGGCATGAACGGACGGGCCAGGTTTGTACTTGGTAACAAGCCCGATGTCTTACTTGTGCCGAAAATTGCGGTGCGGACCCTGGAAATGGGTCCGGTGGTAGATGTAATTCTGCCGGACGGCCTGATAGTCGCTACCCCGGTGATGCTGGGGCTAATCGGTGACAATTATGTGGAAGTGTCGGAGACCGGCCTATTGCGCGAAGGTGATAAGATAGTTTTGTACGGTACTGCACCGCTTCCAGAAGTGGCAACCCCTACCCCGGATACGAGTACGCCTGGTAGTGGTAATAACGGTACGGGTAATCGCGGATTAGCTACCACGCCAGATACTATCATTCCAGTCAGCGTTTCGGCTAGCCCGGCGGCGACAGGTAGCACCCCGGCTAAAACTGACGCTTCACCCACTGCTGCTACTCCGATTGTGGTCACGACCCCCGGTGGTTCTCCCGTCAGGTCGTCCGCTGCGGCCTCGGTATCCGCAACTGCAACTGTGCGTTTCACGCCAACAGCGTCATCATTGGGGCCAACACCAACCCCCAAAGGTTAACAGGGTCAGAACTTTAGCAGGTTAGCTAAGGGTTAGCTAAAGTATAGTGAGGGTAATGAATAATATAGATAACGGCGGGCCTGAAAAGAGTACTGGCTCCATGCGTAGGCTGCTCGCCGATAACCCAAATGCAAGACCAACCCCGGTGTCCCGTTCCTGGGGCTATTATGTTATTCCAACAATTTTGATTTTAACCTTGCTGGTTGGAGTGGCGATTATAGCGTACAGTTTTGGGGTCAACCGGGGCAAAGGCAATTCTAATTCGGAGCGCGATAAATTCCTGGAAGCACGGGCCGCTTCCTGGAACGCTACGGCGACAGCCCAGGTGTCCATCCCTGCCGCTACGACCGTGGCCGCGATAGTTCCTCAGAATAGCTTTAATGTTAATTCTTCGGTCTACGCCCGCGTGGATAAAATTGATGGCGCTAAAATTACGGTTTTATTGCTCAGTTCAGCCGGACAGCCTTCCGGCAGTTCGGTTGTCTTGAATGTTACCACCAATAAGACCCAGATATGGCGGAGTGTGCCAGGTCAGCCGGTCGAGTTGCGCGTGGGCGATACGGTTTTATTCTCCGGCCCCCCCAACGGTACGGACACTTATGATGCACAGAGTATAATAGTGTTGCCTCCCAACTCGTAAAACGAGCGTGAAACGTTATACTTAGAACGTAAACGTGCGCTGGTCAGCCGTTAGCCTGGAGTGATAAATCAGGTTAAAATCTGGTTCAGGGGCTGAATTTGTTACTGAAGTCACGTTCAACGTGTTATTAGCCGGGAATTCCCCGGCTTTTTCTTTATCCGGGTAGGCTACTAATCAGGAGGTTTTGTAATGAAGATGTGCCGGGTGTTACTGGAAAATACAAGTGCGGTCCTGGCGGCGGTGGCTGATGATGAACAGGTCCGGCCTTTGTGCCTGCCGCCAGTGGAAGGCCAGACCGAGGGACTTGCGGTTATTTCGTGGGATTTGCTGCTGACCAGCGCCGGGGAAAACTCCCTTATTACCTATGTAACCGAACTTAGCGGTCAGGCCGCGAGTATTGGCAGTCTGGCCGAAATGACAGCGCAGGGCCGGTTGCTGGCCCCACTGGACCGTCAGGAAGTCTGGGCGGCGGGTGTTACCTACTTACGCAGCCGCCAGGCCCGCATGGAAGAATCGGATTCGGCAGCCAGTATGTATGACCTGGTTTACGAGGCCGAGCGGCCCGAACTCTTTTTCAAAGCCACGCCGCACCGGGTAGTCGGGCCGGGTGGACAGATCGGCATCCGGCAAGATAGCAAATGGTCCGTACCGGAGCCTGAACTGGCTGTTCTGCTGGATAAAAAGCTCAATTTTATCGGCTTAACGGTCTGTAATGATGTCAGTTCCCGCGATATAGAAGGCGCTAACCCCCTTTACCTGCCCCAGGCCAAGTTGTACGAAGCCTCCTGCGCGGTCGGCCCGGTCATTTTGCTGCTGGATGAATTGCCGGAAAAGCCGGGGTTGCGGATGGAATGTACCATCAAGCGCGAGGGGCTGGAAGTTTTCCACGGTGGGGCTTCCACGGCCCAGCTAAAGCGAACTTTGCCGGAGCTAATAAGCTACCTGGGCCGCTCGAACAGCTTTCCCGATGGGGTTTTGCTCTCCACCGGGACCAGCATCGTCCCACCCGACGATTTCACCCTGCAAGTGGGCGATTTGGTCGAAATCGAAATTGAGAGTATCGGGCTGCTGTCGAACTCGGTCAAGGTGGTATAATTTCATAGAGTACCCACCTCAAATGGTTCTCATGAGCGCGCCGTAGCGTAAACTCAGCGCCTATATCTTCTGAAAGAGGCTGCCCAATGGCAGCCTCTTTCGTTTTTTAGAGTGTATAATACTAGCCGCACTAAAAGACTTCAAGGTAAAAATCTAGCTTAAAGGAGACTCAAAGTTGAGGCTGATTGAGACAGTTGACGAGATGGTGGCGCAGCGGGAAGCCTGGCATAAAGAAGGTAAGACGGTCGGCTTAGTGCCGACTATGGGTTATTTGCACCAGGGGCATCTTTCGCTGGCGGCGCGTTCTCGGCTTGAAAATGATGTGACGGTTGCCTCAATCTTTGTCAATCCGCTCCAGTTTGGCCCGAAAGAAGATTTTGGCCGCTATCCGCGCAACCTCGAACGCGACCTCCAACTACTGGAGGCGGCAGGTGTGGGGGCGGTCTATAATCCGGCCCCGGCTGCAATGTATCCGCCGGGTTTTGAGGCTTCGGTAGAGGTGGGCGGTATTACGGACGTACTGGAAGGGGCAATCCGGCCCGGCCATTTCAAGGGCGTAACTACCGTGGTAGCTAAACTGTTTAATACAGTCGGAGCGCAACGGGCCTACTTCGGCCAGAAGGATGCCCAGCAGGTGGCGGTCCTGCGTAAAATGGTCCGCGACCTCAATTTCCCGGTTCAATTGGTCGTTTGCCCGACTTTTAGAGAGCCGGACGGGCTGGCGATGAGCAGCCGGAACGTCTATCTTTCCGCCGAGGAACGCCAGGTCGCGCCGGTCCTGTACCGGGCTTTACAGGCGGCGGCCCATTTGTGGCAAACCTATCCTGCCAACCGGAGTGGTCCTGCTTTGCGGAAGGCCATGCTTGAAGTGCTGGGAAGCGCATCTCTGGGACGGCCCGATTATGTCAGCGCGGCTGACCCCCTGACGTTGCAAGAGTATGACGGCCCGGTGTCGGAAGACCGAGGAGTGCTGCTTTCGCTGGCAGTCCGGTTTGGTTCGACTCGTTTGATAGATAATATGCCGCTTGAACCGCGCTAAAGGCCGGGTAATAATTCGTCGGCCTTCTGATAGGCAAAAAGTTTTTAGAACGCAAAAGCGATTGTAAGTTTTATGGGTTTATGATATATTTCCAATAAGCGCAGGCTTTCTATTATTTTTCAAAATCATCTAAAGTGATTCACCACTCAAATTGAACTAATTCGGTCCGGTTTTCGTATATATTAGTAGCGAGGGTATTCCTCGATAAGAGGCTCTTAACAAACCTCCTGAGTTTATAAGCATCTGGACTTCGCCAGGTTCGGGCTCAATTCAAGTTCTTTAAAACAACCTCTTTAACTTCAGAGCCGAGTTAAATTTTAGAATTTATTCTTATAGGTCTAATAGTAACGTTTTAAGCAATCTTAGTTATAAACATCTACCCGAAACCGTTTTCTATACCGTTAATTTGACGTAATTCCATAGATACCGGCAAGGGTAAAAGGGTATAGCCTATTTTCAACTTACTAAAGAATAATATTTAGAGAGTATAACGGCTTCATTTTGTATTGAAAACGTTATCCGGTTGAAAAGGGCTATCGCTGGTAGTTGAAAGGGGAGTTATAATCCATGGACATACTCAAGCGTCTGGAAGATTACCGCAACCAAGAGCGTGATTTGGATTGGGATGGCACTTTTGCCGATTATTTTGAAATAGTCAGCAAAAACCCCAAAGCGGCCCGCCTTGCCCACGGCCGGGTTTATGATTTAATTATGTCTGCTGGTACGGAAGTTGGCAAAAACGGCGAACCGCACTTTAATTTCTTTGACGATGAAATTTTCGGTCTGGATAAACCACTTCAGCAAATAGTTCAATATTTTAACTCGGCGGCCCAGCGCATGGAAGTCCGCAAGCGCATCCTTCTATTAATGGGTCCGGTCGGCGGTGGCAAGAGTACAATTGTTTCATTGCTCAAGCGCGGCCTGGAAAAATACAGCCGGACGAGCGATGGGGCGGTCTATGCCATTAAAGACTGCCCCATGCACGAAGACCCCTTGCACCTCATACCGGAAGATTTAAGGTCGGACCTTGAACGTGATTACGGCATTTATATTGAGGGCGACCTCTGCCCGCGCTGCCGCTGGAACCTCCACAATCACTATGAAAACAAAATTGAAAAGGTTCCGGTCAAGCGTATCATGCTCAGTGAAAAACACCGGGTCGGGGTGGGTACTTTTACGCCCAGTGACCCCAAGAGCCAGGATATTGCCGAACTGGTCGGTGGGATTGATTTAAGCACCATCGGGGAAGTTGGCAGCGAGAGTGACCCACGGGCTTATCGTTTCGATGGCGAACTGAATGTGGCTAACCGGGGCATGATGGAATTTATCGAAATGCTCAAAGCCGACGAAAAATTCCTCTACGTGCTTTTAACGCTTTCCCAGGAGCAAAATATCAAGACAGGCCGCTTCAGCATGATTTACGCCGATGAAGTTGTGATTTCCCATACTAATGAAAGTGAGTACACCGGCTTCGTGGGCAACCGCAAGAATGAAGCCCTCCAGGACCGCATGATTCTGGTCAAAGTGCCTTACAACCTGCGGGTGAGCGAAGAAGTCAAGATTTACGAGAAATTAATCGGCCAGAGCGCCCTTAAATCGGTCCATATTGCTCCGCATACCCTGCGTGTTGCCAGTATGTTCGCCCTTCTGACCCGGCTGGAACAGCCCAAGAAGGCCGGTATCAGCCTGATGAAAAAGCTAAAGCTGTACGATGGCGAGGAAGTGGAGGAACTTAAACAAAAGGACGTTAAGGAACTCCAGGAAGAAACCCAGCGCGAGGGTATGTTTGGTATTTCACCGCGCTATGTCATCAACCAGCTTTCCAATGTCCTGGCTAAAGAGGGCGCGACCTTTATCACCCCGATTGATGCCTTGCGGGCCTTGCGGGACGGTTTCGACAGCCACACCAGCATTAACCGCGAGGAACGCGAACGCTATACCAATTTCATCAGCGAGGTTCGCAAGGAATACGACGAAATCGCCAAGAAGGAAGTTCAAAAAGCTTTCGTCTACAGCTTCGAGGAATCGGCCCGGACTTTGCTCAACAATTACCTGGATAACGTGGAAGGGTATTGCAACAAGGTCAAGCTGCGCGATCCCATTACCGAGGAAGAACTGGACCCCGACGAGCAATTAATGCGCTCGATTGAGGAGCAAATCGGTGTCACCGAGAACGCCAAGAAGTCTTTCCGCGAGGAAATCTTGATACGCATTTCGTCGTTGGCCCGGCGCGGTCAGTCTTTCGAGTATACCAGCCACGAGCGCTTAAAAGAGGCTCTCGAAAAGAAACTCTTTGCCGACCTCAAAGACATTGTGAAAATCACGACCAGTTCCAAAACACCTGACCAGGACCAGCTTCGCAAGATGAACGATGTAATTGACCGCCTGGTGCGAGAGCAGGGTTACACCACTCAAAGCGCCAACGCTCTGCTCAATTATGTCGGTTCCCTCCTGAACCGGTAGCCGCTGCGGATTACTTTTCCTTGCATGTAAATTTAGAAGGAAAAGTAATCCGCATAATTACTCAGCATGATAACTCCCGGTTCAAAGGCCAGGAGCTTGCACAAGCTGGATGGCTACTGACGCGTAACTCACCACCGGAGGTAATTAATTATATGTCTGATATTTCCAAATACGGCTTGTATTCAGTCAGCAAACAGGATTGGTCGCTCCACCGCAAAGGGCCGATTGACCAGGAGCGTCATAAAGAGAAAATCAAAGAAGCCATCAAGAAAAACCTGGCCGATATTGTCAGCGAAGAAAATATTATTCTTTCGGACGGCAAGAAGACTATTAAAGTGCCGGTCCGTTCCCTGGACGAGTATCGCTTCCGCTACGACCCCAACCAGCAGCAGGGGGTCGGGCAGGGCGATGGCGAGTCGAAAGTGGGCGACGTTATCGGGCAGGGCCAGCCTCAACCAGGCCAGGGCAAGGGCAAAGAAGCGGGCGACCAGCCCGGCATTGATTATTACGAAGCGGAAGTTACTATGGACGAACTGGCCGCTTATATCTTTGAGGATTTAGGCTTACCTAACCTGGAGGAGAAGAAACAGGCCGAGCTGGAAAGCGAGGCGGTACGCTATACCGACATTCGCAAAAAAGGGATTATGGCAAACCTGGATAAGAAGCGGACTATCCTGGAGAACCTCAAACGCAACGCTGCCAAAGGCAATCCTCACTTTGGCGATGTCAAAGAGGACGATTTACGCTTCAAGACCTGGGAGCCGGAGATAAAGTTCCAGTCTAACGCGGTCGTCTTTGCCATGATGGATGTCAGCGGCTCGATGGGTGATTTTGAAAAATATATTGCCCGGAGTTTCTACTTCTGGATGGTCCGTTTTTTACGCACCAAGTACACCAAAGTCAATATTGTCTTTATCTCGCACCATACCGAGGCCAAAGAAGTTACCGAGGATGAATTTTTTAACAAGGGCGAAAGCGGCGGCACGCAGGTTTCCAGCGCCTACGAACTTGCTTTAAAAATTATCAGGGAGCGTTACAACCCGACCGACTGGAATATTTATCCTTTCCATTTTTCGGATGGCGGCAACCTGCCCTGGGATAACGACCGCTGCGTCGATCTGGTTTACAAGTTCATTGACGTGTGCAACCTGTTCGGCTACGGCGAAATCCGGGAGAGCCACTATAGCCTGATGAGTACGCTGATGTCGTCTTTTAACCGAATTGATAACAAAAAGTATGTTGGCGTGACTATTTCGGACAAATCCGAGGTTTATCCGGCCTTGCGTAAATTCTTCTCAACTTCGGATGCGGATAAAGCCAGGATTTAGGGGGTTTTATGAGCTTTGATATTGATATTGAAAAAGCAGCCGGGTCCGGCGATAAGGACATCAAAGAGTTAGGCGAGGCGATTGAGGAATGCTGGGGTATTGCTCAAAAATTTGGCCTGGACCCTTTCCCGACTCATTTTGAAATAGTCCCGGCCAACATTATGTACGAGTTCGGGGCGTATGGAATTCCGGGCCGGTTTAGCCACTGGACCCACGGTAAGGCTTATTACCGCATGAAGACCCAGTACGATTACGGCCTGAGTAAAATCTATGAGCTGGTCATCAATAGCAATCCCTCTTACGCCTTCCTGATGGAAGCAAACGTCTTGTGGCAGAACAAGATGATTATCGCTCATGTGCTGGGCCACACCGATTTCTTCAAGAATAACGCTTATTTCCAGCACACTAACCGCCAGATAGTCGACTCGGCCAGTCTGCACGCCGACCGGATTCGCCACTACGAGCAGGAATACGGCACCGACCAGGTCGAAAAATTCCTGGACGCGGTTCTTTCGATTGAAGAACATATTGACCCGAACATTCGGATTAAGAGCCAGGCATCTGCTCCGAAAGAGGATGAGCTTAAAAAGCCTTACGAGTCGCCTTACGCCGACCTGTGGGATTTGGAAGACCGGGGCAAGACCCCTGATAAAGATAAAGAGCGCGAGAAAGAAAAAGCTATCCGGCGCAAATTCCCGGTTCAGCCGGAAAAAGATATTGTGCGCTTTTTGATGCTCAACAGCCGTGAACTGGAGGACTGGCAGCAGGACATTATGGAGATGGTCCACAACGAGGCCATTTATTTCCTGCCCCAACGCCAGACCAAAATCATGAACGAGGGCTGGGCTTCGCTCTGGCATCAGCGTATCGTCAGGGAATTGGACCTGACCGATGGGGAATTTGCCGAGTACGCCCAGTTAAGCTCCGGGGTGCTTTCTCCCAACCGCCGCAGTATCAACCCTTATTATGTGGGCGTGAAAATCTGGGAAGATATTGAACGGCGCTGGGATAACCCGAACGAATACGACCGCGAAGTCTTGAAACGGCCCGGCGGTCAGGGCCACCAGAAGATTCTAGAAGTCCGCGAGATGGACAACGATGTTTCTTTCCTGCGAAATTACCTGACCAAAGAATTGATAGAAGACCTCGACCTGTATCTTTACGAGAAAAAAGATAACCAGTGGGTAATCGTCGAGAAGAACTGGGAGAAAGTGCGGGATGGCCTGGTTGGCAGCATGACCAATTTCGGCGACCCTTTCATCGTGGTGGAGGATGCCGATTACAAGCAAAACCGCGAGCTTTATCTCAAACACTATTTTGAAAAGACCCCGCTTGACGTGGGTTACGCCGAAAAAACCCTCCAGTATATCCATACTATCTGGGGCCGCTCGGTCCATCTCGAAACTATGGTGGACAACAAGAAAATCCTTTTCTCCTACGATGGGCGCAATAATACCAAGCGGGCGGTAAGCTAGACCCCGGCTTCTTTTGGTATAATGGGCCAGGCATTTGTTAGTTTAAGAATCAGTTAATGACGAAGGTAAGGCATGACTACCCAATTACACAAACCTAAAACTTACACAGTTGAAGAATTCATGAATTTGCCGGACGATGGAAAGCGTTATGAATTAATCGAGGGGGAGCTAATCGAAATGCCAGGCTCTAACTTAAATCATGGAATTATAACTTCTCGCCTTATTAGAGCTTTAGGAAATTTTTTGGAGTCGCAGAACCAATCACCTGATTTAGCCTTGACTAATATGGCTTTTGTGTTGGCTCCCAAAACGGCTCCTGTACCGGATGCTGCCTTTGTTACGGCTGAAAGAATGGTTGGGATAGATAGGAGCAAACCATTTAACGGTCCCCCTGACCTCGCGATTGAAATAATGTCCCCCACCGACAAGTGGAGTGAAGTAATTAAAAAGGTAAGGCTCTACCAGCGTTATCAGGTTACATTAATCTGGGTGGTTGACCCTTTCGATATGACGGTTTTCGTTTACAGGCTAAACCCGCCCTTACGCTCACTATTGGCTGATGAAGAGTTGTCAGGCGAGGACGTTTTGCCGGGCTTCACCTTACCTGTACAGGCGTTGTTTGAATAGCGCCTAAAAGTTAACTCAAATTCACAAATAATACTGGCTGAACAGACTCCCCAAACCTGAGTTATATACTGGCTCTTTCCGCATCCGATCGGTTTGCTGTGCTATAATATTGCCAGAGCCTTAATAGAGCTGTGCTGCTTTCAGGGAAGTTAATAATTTCTTAACTCTGGTCCTATCGAACCTTTCGACATTCCATTCGTATATGATACGTAAAACAATTATCTAATAAAGTACACTTCAAGTGACTTTTACGAAGAAGTTATCTGGTCGTGGGGCGCGGTAGAAAGAGACGGGAATATGCCAAGATTGCTGATTCTGGGTGGTGGTTATGGGGGCCTGGCGGTCGCTCAACGCCTGGACGCTGTTTCCCGTGGCCGTACTAACTGGGAAATAACCCTGGTAGACCAGCGCGATTTCCATTTGCTGCAAGTACGGGTTCACGAGGTCGCCGCCAATACTATTCCGGTCGAGAAAGTCACTATTCCTTTCACGGAGCTTCTGGAAGGGCGTAAAATCACGTTCGTTAAGGCCCAGATAGAGAAAATCTTACCGGATGAAAAGAAGGTTCAGACCAGCGCGGGTATGCTGGACTATGACCGGCTGGTAGTGGCCCTGGGCAGCGAAACCCGCTATCCGCCTATTCCGGGCTTGCGTGAACACGCTTTTCCTATGAAAGACCTTGATGACGCGATAAGGTTTCGCAAAGCGGTCATCGAAAGCTTTAAGGAGGCCGCCGACCCCACCCAACCCCCCCTTAAACCGGTGGACGAACGCCTGACTTTCATTATCGGCGGAGGCGGCCTGACCGGCGCGGAACTGGCTGGTGAAATGATTGATTTCTGTTCGGATTTGGCTGGGCGGGCGGGTTTGCCTCGAAACTGCTTCCGGGTGGTTTTGTTGGAAGGAGCCGACCATCTGCTGCCGACCCTGGACCGCCAGTACGGTGAGTATGTGCGGGGGGAACTGCGCTCACATGGGGTGCTGGTTGCTACCGGGGCTATGATTGAGAGCGTGGAAGAAGGCCTAGTCCATCTCAAGGGGGGTAAAGTAGTCAGGGGCCGCGTAATTTGCTGGGCGGGAGGCATCCAGGCGGCTGCGGTTTTGGGACAGAGCGGGTTTGAACACATGGCTGATGGGCGCATCTCGGTGGATGAATATTTGCGCTCGAAGGAGTACTCGGAAGTATACGTGCTGGGCGATGCAGCCAGTATCAACGATAAACGGACTGGTCGGGCGGTTCCGTGGACGGCTCAATACGCCGAACGGCAGGGCCACTACCTGGCCGAAAATCTTTGGGACGAGGAACGAAATTTGCGGACGCGGCCATATTTACCTTTTAGCCTGGGGACAGCCATCTCTATCGGGCGCAATGAAGCTCTGACCATTAGCGGACCGCTTAAACTGACCGGAGTGCCAGGCAGATTAGCCAAAAATATTAGCTATGATAACTATGAGTGGAACATCAGGTATAAACCTCGCATTCTTAAAGTATAAGTTGGGAGTAGAATGAGCGAATCCGCTGCCACTTTAGTGAGTGGCTATTTGTTATCCCTGGTAGCGCTGGTGTTGTTGTTATTAATAATTCCGGCGGCTTCGGCAGCCAGTCGCCGTTTAAAACCGGGCTGGCGGGCCTGGATGTGGCCTTTAATTTTCGCCGGTATGGCCCTGGCAAGCATGTGCGGAGCTACGGCAACAGCCCAAAATATCCAGGATACGAATGCCTTTATCTGGAAGCTGGATAATTTCCTGGCCGGAGTTTCTTTCACCTTCCTGGCTTTGCATACCCTCTACCGGGCGCTACCTGAGAGTATGGCCCGCCGTTTCGCCCCGCTAATCTGGGCGGTTTACCTGGTTTTCACGATGGGTGTGCTGCTGGTTCCCTCGTTTGTGCCGGTTTTGATTTACGATGCGACCTGCGCGGTACTGGTTTTTCTGGTCCATAGTACACTTTATGCCAGGGACCGCGACCGGGCTGCCGACGCTATACCGATTATTATTGGCACTGGCTTAATTTTGGTGGCCGACCTGGTAGCTACGTTTGATTTTTCGGTTAATCTCGGACCGCTCAACTTCAACCAACTTTTCCCTTTTAATTTACTGGTCATAGTTGGCCTCATTTTCTTCTTCAGGGGCGCTTCGGCCTCTTACGGTGTGAAATACGATATGCAACGCTCCCTCGAACGAAGCACTTCACGTAATTAAACATGAGCAGAATATTTGCTGTTCTAAACTAAATAAAGATTAATTCAGTTCCAATTCCATGAAAAAACTCAGGTCCGCATTGGGGCTGTCATAATAGGGTTTAATCTCATGGAAACCCAATGACTGGTAGAGCGCCACGGGTCCGGTCCACTCTTTGGCTGTATCAAGCCACATATAATCATATCCTGACACGCGAGCTTTCTCTATTAAAGCCCCGGACAACTCCCGGCTAATCCCAAGCCTTCGGAAGCGAGGTAGGGTATATATTCTCTTCAAC
>JAYSYV010001526.1:0-2746 GCA_043727245.1 Chloroflexota bacterium
CTGGGGCCGCTACAACCGCCGCACCGACCAGCAGCGCGGCTACTACTACCAGCGCCGCCAGACCAGCAACCAGTGTAGGGGCGGTTAGCGGTACAGATGTGATCGCCTATGCTGGAGCAACCGGTATAACCCTGCCGGATGTCCTGAAAAGTACCCTGCTTTCCGGCTTGAGTGCAGCCAAGAACGCTAAATTGGAAGGTTTTAAATCCGGTGATGCACCGGCCACGGTTAAAACCGGCCTGATGAATACCTACAGTCAGACCGGCTGGACCGATGCGACCGCCAGTTTCGCCGGGGCTTCGGCTGCCCTTAATCAACTTGGCCCGGACTCCTTCTTTTTCGCCTACACCAAAGATAACAAACTATCCTTTGTGCTGGGCCTGTCCGGCTATACCGCCGGGCTGCTGGGGGTGAGCGGGACCGA
The DNA here is from genome assembly GCA_043727245.1 of Chloroflexota bacterium. GTDB lineage: Bacteria > Chloroflexota > Chloroflexia > Chloroheliales > Chloroheliaceae > 54-19. Next base: position 425 of record JAYSYV010001526.1, read on the forward strand.
TGCCAGCGGTACAGTCTATATGGTCGGAAGCGGCGAAAAACCCTAGGTTAAGTGTCCAAATATAATCAAACCGGGAGCCTTTCATAATAACTTGAAAGGCTCTTTTTAAAGTCCGACCCAACCAGGACAGGCAGAAGAACTATTAAATCGAATAGGATAACAAGGGGATTGAATTAAAGATTCTTTTGTGATAATCTTTTTATGTAAAAATAATCCGGTATGTGCGACTGAAATAAGGCTTTTATGTTTGGAAAATTAACCTGGCCCAGGCTCAGATTTACTTTCTTGATGAGCGTCCTGCTGTTAAGTTCGGGCTTGCTTTCGGCCTGTGGCGGGGAAAGCCCTACGCCCACCGCTACCAGCCCAACCGTCGCGGCAACCGCCATTCCCGCACCCGCTTCAGCCCTTGCTTACCTGGCATGGACCGACTTCAAATATGCCGATGAAGCTGAAAAAGCCCACCAGACTATAACCCGGTCACAGCCAAACTTTGGGGCATGGGCCTCCTGGACCGAAAGTAACCGCTGGTACTTGCTGGTCAAAGATAGTAACTCCGACCGCCTTAAAGCCAGGATGGGCAAAGACGCGACCATTACGCCTGTCACCTATATCGCGGAAGCCCAGGCCAGCGGGAAAACTACGGGGAGTTTCCAGGCATACGTCTTGAATCTCAACCGCGCAACCGTTGATATAAAGGCTGGAGGAGCGAAGGAAGCGGCCCGGATGTTGTTCAACCGGGCCGTCCAGCAGTCCAGCATTACCGCCGGGTTGCTGGTCTTTACCCTGGACGACGACAAGATTTACACTATCCTACCGGCTACCACCACGCCCGAAAAAGTTATGCCACTCTCTAGTGTCGGCAAACTGGAAATGGTTGGGGCCGGAACCAAAAATCTGGACGATGGCACTATCATAGCCACCAGCGCCAGCCCCTTGTTGGGTGGTCTGGCCCTAAAAGACCCGCTTACCTATCCAACCGTGGCTGACAACCACGATTTTGTGTCGTTCAAGGGCGCGGCCACCAATTTTAGCGGAGCCAGCCCGGTCTTGAACTTTGAATTGCGGCCCAATTCCAAAATCTTTGAATACAGCCGGGCCAACCTGGGCAAATACGCTTCGTTGGTCTTTGACCGGCAGGTAATTTCCAGCGGAATTATTGGGGCGGCTCTCAAAGACAAAGGCCAGATGCCCATTCCGCGTTGGGCCGGGGCGGGCGGTCTGACCGATATGCAGCGCTTTATTGACTTTATGAACGCCAACCCGCCGCAGCTTTTTGAAGCCAAAGAACTCAATACCAGTCCCAACTTTGCCTTCAGTGGTTCATTCACCCATTAACTTTTAGCGAATCAAAAAAGGGCCGGTCTGACCCTCTTTTTGGTGCAACCTCTTTTTATTCTTCGTCTGGGTCCGGCTCAATCCAGCGGCCATGTGATTTAATCAGGTCAATCAACCGGTCAACGGCCTGTTCGGTAGGTACGCCTTTTTCAAGGCATTCTTTTCCAACAAACAGATTGACTTTGCCGGGAGCGCCGCCCATGTAACCGAAATCCGCATCGGCCAGTTCGCCCAGGCCGTTGACGATACAGCCCATCACAGCGATTTTCACCCCGACCAGGTGGCCGGTGCGAGCTTTAATCCGCTCGGTAGTTTCTTGCAGGTTAAAGAGGGTCCGCCCACAGGAAGGACAGGCGATAAACTCGGCCTTGGAACTACGCGCCCCGGCGGCTTGCAAGATATTATAGCCAAGCTGGACCGCTACAGTGGCTTTAAGGTTGCCCTGGTCGTGATTGGCAATCTTTAGCATAGTGCCAATGCCATCGGTCAGGAGAGCGCCGGTAGCAATAGCCGCATTGATGAAGTGTTCGTCCAGCGAAGCGTCCGGGTCAATTTCCGGGGCGATTATCTGAATGGGAAATCTCAAATTGGCTTCTTGCAGGCGCGTACTGAGCAGGCGGTTGGACCGTAAAGTATAAGCGACAGTCCGGGCCGACAGGGCCAGGATGAGCTTTTCAAAACCTTTTTGAACGGCTAACCGGCAGGCTTCCAGCAAGAGGTCTACCGCCGGGTAAAAGTGACGGGCCGCCGCTTCGATTTCAGCCCGGTCGTCCTCGAACGAATAAGCGGCCCTGACCAGCAAAGCTTTATCGTCAGCCTTTGCCTGGTCAATCACCAGGGCCAGCAAGTCCTGGTAATCCGCGAAAGGGGTCGAAATACTTACCGCGAAACCATCCGGCTGCTGGCTGGCGGCGGCTTTCAGGGTATGAGCATCAACATATAGCAGCACATTCAAGGGTTCGGCTCGGTTAGCCCGGTCAGCCGGTA
>JAYSYV010001527.1:0-2746 GCA_043727245.1 Chloroflexota bacterium
TGGCGGGGATTGTAGTGGCCGGGGTGGCAGGTTTGCTGCTTTCCCTGACGCGTTTCGGCTTTTTCCAGGGAATTGATTCTACCCTCCTAAGCCAGTACACCACCAACCAATCAGCCGGTCCGCTGGGCTACTTCACCAGGGATTGGGGTCTGGAAGGCCGCTTTTACGCGCCCTTACCGCGCCTTTTCTTCTGGCTGGAGTTCCAGTTGTTCCACAATACGGCTTACGGCTGGCATATCTTTTCGGCTTTGCTGCATACCATTTGCGCGGTGCTGGTCTGGCTATTGGCCTGGCGGTTAACCCGTCGTCCGACCCTGGCGCTATGTGCCGGGCTATTTTTTGCCGCGATGCCGGTCCATGTTACAGTGGTCGGTCAGATTAGCGCCCAGGCCGACCTGTGGGCTGCCCTGTTCTGCCTGGCCTCGGCTGTGACTTTTCTCTACGCCCGGCAAACTCCGCTGGCAAGCACCGATGAAGTCCAGGCCAGGGATAATTCCCGCTTGCACAACCGTTTTTACTATTTTTCGATAGCCTTTTACGGGCTGGCTTTATTATCCAAACAAGAGGCTGTCGCCCTGCCGCTGGCCCTGCTGGCTTTCGACTTTGTTACCGGCGGAGTAGACCGCCTGCGACACCAGCCAAACCGTCAGGAAGTAGAAAGCGACCGGGAAGGCCGCACTGCCAGTCATCTACTGGGTTATTACGCGCCCTACCTGGTTTTATTGGCCCTTTACCTGCTGATTAATCTGGTGATGCTGGGTGGTCTGGGAGCGTACCTGGATAGGACTCAGGGAACCGGTATACCGGATTTCCTGAAAAATAACCTGCGCGAACTGGCCCGACCTTTCGCGCTGGGCGGGACCGATGGGCTAATCCTGATTGCGGCCTTACTCGCCTTTCTGTGCCTGACCGGGGTACAGGAGTGGGAAGCCTGGCAGTTAAATAATCCCAACCGGGAAATTCGGAAGACCGTAGTTGAAGAAATAGCAGTTCGGCCAGCGACCAAATATGATGACGATTTTGAACTGGACGACCCGGAGAGTGTGCTAACCGTAAATCCGGCAATTGAGCCTATCGAATATATACCAGCGAAAGTGGAAGTGGTGGAACAGCTTGCACCGGCCACTCAACCGCCTCTCGAAGAACCTATCGTTGCTATCCAGCCGAACCCGGAAAAACCTGGCGACTCTGAGGCAGTCCTGGCAACAGAAGCCCTGGTCGAAAACCCGTCCCCTTTAGCCGGTGAGAATACCAAAGCTGTGCTGGTAGTAACTAACCCTGGAGAACTGCGCCCGCCTTACTGGACTTTGCGGGCGGCTGCTTTTGGGGTGTTATGGACAGGCGCGTTCCTGCTACCTTTCGTTTTGCAGAACATAAGCAAAGGGCCGCTCTACCTGGCAAGCGCTGGCTTCGCCCTTTTCCTGGCCGCCGCCCTGGCTCCTTTTGGCACAGCAACCGTTGACCGGGCCGTTGATAAAAAACAGGCCCGGTCACTGTTCGGTCATTTCGAGTTAAGTTACTGGTTGAGATTGGCGGCAATTGTCGTGCTGGCCTGCGTTTATTTTGCCGCAACCGTTGGCAGCGTTAACGACTGGAACCTGACCACCAAGCCAGTCGGTTTCATTATTAACCTTTTTCAGGATGTAATCCGGCTACAGGTTACTTTTCTTTAGAAGTTGCTTGGCTGCTTGCATGACCGCTTCGGCCACTGTTGGGTAAGGCTGGATAGTGTGGGCCAGAGCGCTGACCGGCAGCCCGGCCTTCATAGCGACCACTACCGGCGACAGAAGTTCGCCCGCTTGCTCGGCCAGGACATGCCCACCTAAAATCTTGCCGGAAGGGTCGGCCAACAATTTAACCATGCCCTCAGTCTGGTCATCAGTAATGGCCCGCACCAATTCCTTAAACGAATGGAGGACGACCCGGTATTCCTGGCCTGCCTCGCGCAATTCTTCTTCAGTTCGGCCCACGTGCGCCAGGTTGGGATATGTATAAGTCCCCCACGGAATCGCGCTATCATCAAAAGCCTGGGGGGAGGTTGCGAAAGCATTCAGTCCGGCCAGTTTGCCCTGTTCGCTCGCCACGTGGGTAAACTGGTACTTGCTGGCAATATCTCCGGCTGCCCAGATATGCGGCACGTTGGTCCGTAAGTTTTTATCTACTTTTATGCCCTTTTCGGTAGTTTCAACCCCGGCTGCTTCCAGGTCCATTTCTTTCAAAGCGGGTGTCCGGCCTATCGCCACCAGAATTTCGTCCACAACAAGTTCGGATTGACTGCCATTTTCTCGCTGCAAACTCAGGCGCTTGCCGGAGTCGGTGCGACTAACCTGGGTTATCTCCACACTCGTCTTGAAGTTGATACCCTCTTTAGAAAGTAAACTGACCAGGGCTTCGGCCATGTCGCGGTCCTCGGTAGCCAGCACGTGCGGGGCTTTCTCAAGGACGGTAACTTCGACCCCAAAGCGCCGGAACATCTGGGAGAACTCAATTCCAATCGGCCCACCGCCCAGTATTGCCAGTCTTTTTGGTAAAGCCGCCAGCGAAACCGCTTCGACATTAGTAATAAAACCGGCATCTTTTAAGCCTTTGATAGGCGGCACAGTTGCTATCGTACCACTGGCAATAATAATCCGCTCGGCCCGCAGCCGCTGACCGTTTACCTCGACTTCGTGTGATGAAATGAAACGAGCCTGGCCTTTGAACAGGTCAGCATCTTTGAAATTCTTATCGGCTTCTTCGGGAGTGC
>JAYSYV010001528.1:0-2740 GCA_043727245.1 Chloroflexota bacterium
TCTTTCCATTACCTGCCGCTGCATCTTTCTGATATGGGCCGGAAGTGGGGCTACCAGGAAGGTGATTGCCCGGTAACGGAAAAGTTGAGCGATGCCCTGGTACGCCTGCCCTTCTACAACGACCTTACCCTGGCTCAGTTGGAAGAAGTAGTCCAGACCGTGAAGGCTTTCTCGGTCGGAATGGCGCACAAGGTCTAGCCGACTGACGAACCTTAGAAATTATTAGACCTGTCATCAGTTAAGAATGGCTCACGGACTACTGACCTAAACTTTAGCTTCGAGCAATTCCGGCTCGGTGGTTCTTTCATCGGGAAGAGTCTGGCGAAGCATGGAAAGATTGCCCCATAACGTGGACCAGTTAAGCCGGGCAATTATCGCAAAACCGGCTGCTCCTGCTAATGCCGCCAGGACTAACCGGACCAGGGCCGGTAGATAGGCCGTCCCGGTCAGGAAATGGACCAGTAAAATTAGTGGAACGCTGCTACAAGTTAAAAGTAACGGCAACCGGGCCGCTCCCCAGGTAGCTGACCGGGAAACGCCGCTATAAATCCAGGCCAGGATACACCAGACAATTGAGGTTAACCCGGTAGAAAGCAGCATGGCCCAGGCAATCCCGCTTATCCCGTAACCAGACCCGATTAATAAAGCAATAATAGAAAAACCCAGGCTGAAAGTATTGACAAAGGCGTAAACCCGGCTGTGTCCCAGGGCCATTGTCAATCCGGCGCTGGGGTGCGATATTACCCACAGGGTTTGTAGCAGGAACAAAGGCAAGATTACATCGGCGGCGGCGGCCCATTTGTCGCCCAGAGCCACGGCTACCAGTTCTTGCCGGACGATAATTGCGCCCAGGAATAGAGGCAGCGTGACGGAGGCTAGCAAGCCTGTCGCGGTCAGAAACATGCGCTGCAAGTGGGCTTTATCCCCTTGAAGACGCGAAAAAGTGGCATAGCCGACCGTATCGAAGGTCGCGTTAATCAGCCTGGCCGGTATTTCAGTCGTCTTCCAACCCAGGTTATAGACTCCCAAAGCGTCCGTACCCAGCCGAATACCGCCGATTACGAAATCTACATTGAAGCGGGCAAACTGGGCCAACTCGCCGCCGCTGGCTGGTAATCCGAAAGCCAGCACTCCTCGCCAGGTCTGCCAGGAACCAAAACCCCGGCTCGGCTTCCAGCGCACAATTAACCAGGCGACCAGGCTATTGAGAATGACCCGGCTCATGGCGTAAATAATCAGGCTGTAGACCCCCGCACCCATGAAAGCGGCTGTAATACCGAGGACCGCCCCCAGCATTACAGCCAGGCTTTCCGGCAAAATCCGACGACGGAATTCCAGCTCTCGGACCAGGATAGCGTGAGGCACTACGCCTAGCGCGTCAATCAAGACAGCCGGGGCAATAATTAACATGAGTTGAACCAGGCGCGGCTCGTTATAAATCAGAGAAATCGGCCAGCCGGAAAGGCCGCACAGAACCATCCCAATAATTCCCATAATTATCGAAAGGCCAAAAGTAGCCTGGGCCAATTCCTGCCGGTTGCCAGGCATTCGGACAAAAGCCCGGAGCAAAGGAATTTCGATAGCAATAGTAAAAGCCGAAAAAACCAGGTTGGCTTCGGTGTAGAGGCCGAAGTCACCCGGTTCGAGGACGCGTGCCATAGGCAGGTAAAGCAGAGCGCTTACCGCATAGCCGATAATATAAGAGGCGGTGGCCCACCCACCTGCGCTGAAGGGAGTGGGCCGCCGGTTAGAACGATTTATCAAATTTTAGCTTATGCACCCAATTTAGCCAGTAATGTGGTCGGAGCCTGCCAGTTCTGATCGTCCAGCAGAGCCAATTTCAACTGAGAAATGGCTTCCGGTTTACGATCACTGTTCATCAAGGCGATAGCATATTCATAGCGAGCTTCGGCAAAAACTTTGGCCTTATCAATTTCATTGGGAACCATCTTGATAACAGCCTGGTAGTTAGCCAGTTTGTTGTAGCAGCGAACCGGCCAGAGTTGATACCACAAAAAACGGTTGTAAGGTCCGTTCTCGCTGGCTTTGAGCATCTTCGATAGATGCTGCTCCCAGACACCGACCGCCGATTTACAATCCCCGGTAGTCGCTTGCAGGTAGCCCAGGTTGCGCCAGCCATCAATATCGCCTGGCGTGGTTTCGGTGTACTTTTTGGCTGCCGTCAGCGCCTTGTCCATATTGGCCGAGTCATTGGCATCTCCGGCCAGGATTGCCATTACGGTTGGTTCCTGGGCGGCGGTATAAACCGGCAGGTAGCGCCAGTCGTAACCTTTCCAGAGTTTATCCTGCAAAGCCAACCCAACGACGGTTTTAGCCTTGCGGTCCATCGAATCGTTGAAAATTAGGGTGTTGGTGGCCGTATCGTAGCCACGAGCGACCCGGTAGTGGCCGATGTCATCGTCTTCATGGAGCCACTGCTGGGTTATGACCGGGATACCAGCCGAAAGGAACTGGCGCAAAATATCCATAGTACCGTTTTCCCGTATCAGCGTCTTGAAGCCTTTGGCCTGAATAAAAGCGGCCAGTTCTTCCGGCTCGACATGCTTATCACCGGCATTGGGCCGCAGAGCTTGCATACATTGAGCTTCAGTCAGAATCACGCCATAATAACTGAGAGCCATAACCGCCGAGTCGGGAGCGCAATTGTTCCAGGTCTGGGCCAACCAGGTCATCGGTTCGAGTACAACGCCTTTTTTGATGGGGGCCAGGGCAGCGGCTT
>JAYSYV010001529.1:0-2738 GCA_043727245.1 Chloroflexota bacterium
ATAACCCTGGCAAATAATTTAAGCGTTTTGTTTAAGTTGGCAGTGATACACCATCAAGTGATATAGTGATTTAATACAAGCACTTCACAAAATCTCCCCGAGAAATGGAAATTTTTTAATACAGTTCAATTTAGCATAAAAACTAAGTATACGCAAGCCATATTATAAAATGTAATACTTACAAAACAAAATTCAGTTTCAGAAGTGAATTTTGTCAGAGTAATTTGGTGTTATTTTTTGAACATAAGCTCTGCCAGGCTAGGGCTGGTTAAAAACCCGGTCGCGGTCAAGCTGGGCCGACCACTGTTTAGAATAGCCCGGCCAGTTGACGCTTATACTCAGCGGAGTCGCCCGGCCCCCGGCCTGCTGCTGCACATCCAGATGATAAAGCGGTTTGTCCGGCAGCGAACCGGGCAACAGGTAATTCAAGGTGACGGTAACAGTCCCACCCGGCGGCACAACCAGTTGGGCCGCGAAATAGGTCCGGTTGTTCTCCTGGCCGGTTACGAGCGGTTCGGTGGCCGGAAAGCCGGCAGCATCAAGCGAGCTAGTGGCCGGAAAGCCGGTAGTATTGAGCAAAGTGCTGCCCGCCGGGACATACACGCGCAGGTAATTCCAGTAACAGCCGTTCATCATGCTCTCGTAACTGGAGTCATATTTAGTTACTTTGATGCATTCTCCGGCCTGAGTGCCTTCCCGGACTCCAGCGCGGCTGGTATAGGTCAAAGTCAGACTGGCAAAAAGGCTGGCTCCGCTGCCGCCGCTATTTAGCTGATAGCTGGCGCTGCGGTCAATATTAGGCGAAGCTTTATTAAAGCCCACGTTGGTATCAACCAGCATCAAATAATCGTTAAGGTTGGAGGCGGCGCTAACCGGGACCGGTTGAATTTGAGCGCCATCGAGTTTGCGCTGGCTGAGTTGTTTTTCCAGCTCAGGGTTACTGGAATAAAGCTGGAAATGTTTTTCGGTGGAGGCTTTACCCAGGGCACTCGCCACTTTAATATAGTCGCGGGCGGAAGCGCCATTCAGTTTGCCCAGGAGGCCGCTCATAACTACGCCCATGAATTCCTTGCGCTTGCGCCACCAGTCTCCGTTTGGGTCGGTATTGGGTAGCTGGTAGTAGTAACGCAACCTCTCGGCAAAGTTGTCAGCCGTCAGGCGTTCGTTGTAAGAAGGTAAATCGAGCGGGCCGAGTGCTTCAAAAAGGTAGGCGACCGTCTGGCTATCCAGTGCCAGCACGTTATCTACGGTCACGCCCTGGTGTAGCTGGTAAAGCTGGGCAATCTTCTGGGCTGAAGTCGGGAAATTAGGCCACCAGTTAGCATCGCGCAGCAGGAAATAGCCGGTTTTCATGTAGTAGGAGAGCGGCGTGGGCGGCGCTTCCGGTTTTACATCGGGGTTATCCACAGCGTAACTGTCCGAGAAATTTGAAAGGGAAAGTTTGCCATTGTCCAGGGTGAGCAAGCCGACCGCGCTGACAAAGCCGCCGGTAGCCCTTAGTTCATCGCTATTCTCGATCAGGGTCAGGTACGTAACCGGTTTATTCGTACCCAGCACCGCCGGTAAGAGGGGCGGTAATTCGCGAGCCAGTTGCAAACCTTCACGCAGGGCCGGTAGCTGCTGGTCAAGCTGGTCAATTGCTTTACGGGTCTGGTCCAGGCTAAGTTTAGAACTATCCAGGCCAGCCCGGCGAGTTGCCACTTCGGCCAGTAAAGTGGAAGCCTGGCTGAAACTGGCCTGGGCTTCGGGACGAGTCAGAGCCTGGGCAGCCTGGGTCAACTTTCCGCTGGCGGTAGCGCCGGAAGGGCCGGAAGCCTGGGCGCTCGAATCAAAGGGGGCCAGGGCCGGACTGACCCCATCCAGCACCAGCGCACCGCTTCTGGCAGTCTTTTCGGCTATTTCGAGAAAGCCAGGTAGCTGCGAGAGGTCGTAGCCGGGACCGGGCAGCTAGCCAAATAGCGGCAGTACCAGCGAAAGCGGACCAGTCGCCTCACGAGCCTGCCGGAAATCCTGCTCCCCGGCCCTCAATTCTTGTTTCAGGCGGTCAAGCGCGGCCAGGTTAAAAGAGGCGCTATCATTCTTTACCTGGTCTACGGCGGCCTGGATATGGGCGGCCCCGCTGGTGACGTGATTGCGAACGGTATTAAAAGTGAAAAAACCGTAAACTCCCAGCACAACTAACACCAGGGCAGCAGCCGGTAAAATAAACCGCCAGCGCAAGAAACGACCCAGGCCACCGGGTTGCCTCAATTTCCAAGGGTCTAAGGGAAGTCGGTTTGATTTTGTAATTGTAGGGCCGGGCGCTTTGTCCCTGGGTTTTTGTTCAAGCATTGTTGGTTAAAATTGAAAAGAGCTAAACTTCGTAACAGCTCCATTAAACACTCAAACAGTTACGATTATGACACAATTCGACAACGTTTATGTAACATTACAATTGTTAAATTGAGCTGAACGGACCTGCCAGTTTTTCGGGACTAACTAGCTATGGTTTTAAAATTAAGTTATAGTAGGATTGTACCATAAACAATATTTTATGCATACTGACCGCAGGATTTTGGTATTAAAATTGACCGGTTACAAAGCAATAGTAAATGAACCAGACCACTAAAGCAGCCGCAGTTGTCCCGGCTTACCAGGCCGCTGCCACTTTGGCCGAATGCCTGGATAGTCTGGTCAGTCAGGTACTGCCGGACTGGCTGGAACTGGAAATTATCCTGGTGGACGATGGTTCAAACGAT
>JAYSYV010001530.1:0-2736 GCA_043727245.1 Chloroflexota bacterium
ACCTGAACTGCTTCCCGACGCAACTCTACCGGCACGTTTACCTGCTCCTGAGTTACCGTCTTGTGGTTTCTACTGCCCAACTCACCCTGGGCAGGTTTCCATTGATGGTAGGAATAATTCAAGCAATTGTCTTGCCAGCATTTAATCTCTCAGGGCATTAGTGACAACTTAAGGTTTCTCAAGCTTTGTCAACTTAAAAAGACGGGTTTTGAAGGCCAATTTTCAACGGATTTTGTTTGTAAAACCATAACGGCAGTTACTAAACACGCTTTTTGTAAATGCTGAAAGCAATAAAAGTTGATTGGATAGGTGTTAAATGTTGGTTCAAACGGTTTTCCGTTGATTTTTCTAACATCGCTAACCATTTGACAGGCTCAGTAAAACCTTAAGTTGTCAACAATGCTGTAAGCGGTAACCCCGGCCTTCGATTTCGATAGTCTGGCCGTTTTGCCGGACCTGAAAACCCCCTTTATGACTGTCGGGTGTCAGGTCCATCACTTACTCCTGTTTCAGCATCTACAATTTCACAAATAGTATGTATGACGGTGATATGGCACTCCTGGATGCGGGCGGTATCGGTGGAAGGCATGCATAGGGCCAGGTCGGCGGCTTCGCTAATTGGCCCGCCTTTACCACCAACCAGGGCCAGGGTGCGGCTACCCCGCGAGCGGGCCGCCTGCAAGGCTTTTAGCACATTTGATGAGCCGCCGCTGGTGCTGATTCCAATTACCAGATCGCCGGGTTGGGCGAAAGCTTCCACCTGCCGGCTAAAAACTTCTTCATAAGAGAAATCGTTCGCCACGCAGGTTAAAATCGTAGTATCGGTGGTAAGGGCCAGGGCTGGTAGGGCGGCCCGGCCATTGAGTTTGTAGCGCCCGACCATTTCACCCGCAAAATGTTGGGCATCGGCAGCGGAACCGCCATTGCCGCAAATAAGGATTTTATGGCCGCTTTGCACTGTTTCAATTACCATCTGGGCCGCTTCGGCAATTTGTGCGGCCAGCGTTTCGGCCAATCGGCGTTTTACTTCGGCGCTTTCCAAAACCTGACGGCGCACCAGTTCGGTATATTTAGCCTGAATAGATAAAGTCATAATTTAATTCTTTCCCTCTTTATTACACACTGATAGCGTAAAAATTTCGTGGGGGCGCACCTGGAAACGGTAAGCTCCATCTGTAGCGGCTTCCAGGTTTTCTGATAGTTCGCGCTCGGCCAGGTTAGCAGCATGCGTCACGAGCGTGGCTGTAAAACCCGCCGCCTATCTGGTACAAGCCCGGCAGCAGCCGAACCGGGTGAGGCCGGTCAAAGGTCTTTTTAAGTTTTGATGTATGCTCGAAGGGCAATTTAGATTTAGTTTCTGGTGTGGTTGTCATACAATAATTTTTCCATTTTATTGAGCTTATATTTGTTTTACAAATAAAGCAGGGTAAATAGTAACTGAGATGCCACTTCAGGGTAATTTACTGATCTTTTTTCTCTATCCGCTATTTACCATAGTAAAGGTCAGGCGCAGGTAAGATGAGTGACAGCCACCGCGTAATATTACTACAAAACATCTTTTGCCAATCCTCGGCCTGACTACCTCACTAATTGCCATCAGGAAAATTGGTCAGTAATCTCGATAAGAGGGAAAAAGTTCTCTGGCACTGCCCATGCCGGTTCCGTAATGTTAAAAGCCTTAGAGTAGAATGATTGCCATAATATTTTGGTACTTTAGGGATGCTGCTGATTGGAGTCATTCATTATAGGACTTAACTTTGATTATAGGTGGCATTAAAAAATTCAATATCACTTATTTTCAGAGATGTTTATCATATTTTCAGATTATTCCAATCTGGAGCTTAAAATCTATTTGCTTTTGGAAATTTCTGTATATATACTTAATAATATCATACATTGTCCGAGAAATAAGCAGCTTGTTTTTCAGGCTACCAATTCAAAAACTCAGGAGAGGCTATGCTACCTTTGCCGCCTTTACTAGCTGAAGCACGAAAGCGCGCAGGAGATATTTTGTTGTCCAACAGCTCTGAGCTTGGACTGCTAGGAGGCGGGGGCGGCGCATACAGGCAGGTCTGGGGCCGCGATAGTATGATTTGCGGTCTGGCATCTGAAAGCCAGGTAATATGTTTCGGCAAATATCTCTGGACCACGGCTGGCGGCTGCTGGATAGTAATCCAAACGAATGGGAATGGAGCAACCGGGCGTGTCGACACCATGACCTTAGCGGGTGGCGTTCGGTTACAGTACCGGCCTCGGTGCAAGCGTCCTGAAGGAAGCTGGTGAAATAAAACATCCATATCATGACTTAAATAGCCGTGAGGCCGAGTGGATCGAACACCGGGATTGGGTTTACAACCTGGATTTTCTGAGTGCGAGTCATTCTGTTCGTAACAACCCGGCGCGGCGGCATCACGGCGGAGATTGGTGGGACCACCAGGCCGTTATTGAAGGCTTATTTGGCCCGGTAGAAGACGGAGTACAGTTCATCCTTGCCAGCCAGTGGTTGCAGGCCGAAGGTTTGCGGTATGCAGTTGAAGCGTCCCGGCGGCGCTGGCCCCACACCGCCGGGGTTTTCTTCTGGCAGCTAAACGAACCCTGGCCGTTAGCGGTCTGCACTTCAGCGGTAGAGTACACCGGCCAGCCCAAACTGGCTTATTACGCTGTAAAACAGACTTACTGGCCCCGGCTGGCGACGGTTCGCTATGCCGGTCTGAAGCTGGCTGAAAGCGGATTGTT
>JAYSYV010001531.1:0-2736 GCA_043727245.1 Chloroflexota bacterium
AGAGAAAAATTATCAGCGGTACAATCATCGAAACGAACGCCCCGGTAGACAGGAGATACCAATCCTGACCCCACGAAATTACGATGTTAGCCAGCCTGATAGTCAGCGCAGCCGTATTACCCGATATATACAGGGAAATCAGGGCGATCACCACCGCCTGAGAAGTTGTAGTCATCAGAATTGCCTCCTGTTTCCGCAACTGGTGCATGGTAGTAAGCATCACTGACCTCGGTCGCGGAAGCGATTGCCGCGCCTCTCGATTTAATACATTCCTGAAAACCGGCCAGCACACCGGCAAAGAGTGTGAATTCGTATGCCAGCGGAGTTATTTTCTAGTATAATCCTTGTACCGGCGATAGCCGGATTAGCGGTATGACTGCTTCACTGGCCGGACTCGGAAAAGCGGTCCAGGCGGGCAACCAGGCCGCAATAAAAATTGCCATCCAGCGTATAGTTTTGCTCTACAGCGTGATTTTCTCTTATGGTGGGATTCCACTGATCTATATGGGCGACGAAATTGGCCTGTTTAACGATTATAGTTACTTGAACAACCCGGAGAAAGCGGCGGACAATCGCTGGATGCACCGGCCTTATATGGACTGGGCCAGAGCAGCCGAACGGCACGATCCGGCCACTATTCCCGGCCAGCTTTACCAGCAGATGCAGATTTTAATCAAGGCCCGCTAAACTATCCGCGAGTTAAACGCTGGTACACCAGCCAAGTCATGAGTTATTCTCCTAAATGTGAATAAGTAAAACTAAAGAGGAACCGAACTAATATGGCACAACCAGAAATTATTTGCCTGGGCGAAGCCCTGATAGATATTCTACCATCGGTTTACGGCGCAAATATTGTATTTTCCGGTCAGATGAAGATGGCTGCCGGTGGCGCACCGGCGAATGTAGCAGTCGGTCTGGCCCGGTTAGGCACTAAAAGTGGCTTTATCGGGCGGGTTGGGGACGATTTTTTTGGCTACTACCTCAAGCAAATCCTGGATACCAACAAGGTTGATACCAGCCAGCTTCTATTAGACCCCAGAATCAATACTGGCCTGGCTTTCGTTAGCTGGGATGAACGCGGTGACGCTAACTATCTTTTCTACCGCCAACCTTCCGCCGATACTATGCTCCAACCGGACGACATTGACCAGAATTATCTGACCGGCGCAAAATTACTTCAATTCGGCTCCTTGCTGCTGGCGACCGAACCTTCGGCCAGCGCTACTTTCCACGCTCTGAAATTAGCCCGTGAGGCCGGTATGATTCTGTCATATGACCTCAACCTGCGTCTTACTAATTGGCCGGACGAAACGGAAGCCCTTCGGGCAGTTAAACAGCCCCTCGATTACGCTCACATTGTAAAACTTAACCGGCCCGAACTGGACTTTTTAACCGGCGAAAGCGATCCGGAAGCCGGTACGGCCCAGCTATGGCAAGACCATTTCCGCCTGATAGTAATTACCCTGGATAAAGAGGGTTGTTTCTACCGGACCGCTACCAGCCACGGCTTTATAGCATCCAGGCCGGTAAAAGCGGTGGATACGGTCGGTGCAGGTGATGGATTTATGGCCGGATTGTTGGATGGCTTGCGCCGCAGCGGCTTTGCTTTCGAGGACGAGCAAAAGGTCAGGTTAGCCTGCCGCCAGGCCGTAGCGGTTGGGGCGCTAACTGTTTCTAAACCGGGCGGTATCCCGGCCATGCCCTTCCGCCGGGAAGTAGACGCTTTCGGCTACTGAAAAAATTTAAGGTGTAACGCTTTTATTCAAGTGTGATATAGCTCATATGAAAGGTTTTACGAACCTGCTAAAGTAAATTTGTTATCAAACGCAAATGCTAGTAGTTAATCAAAATTATTAAAGGAGACTATCATGGGAAAAAATCAAGATTACCAGGTGCAGGAACCTGCACCAACCAAAAATGAGGTTGAAACTTCTGAACTAAGCGACGAGGAATTGGACGAAACTTCCGGCGGCATTATCATTGTGGGCGGGAAATCTCAACGGGCTGCGATTAAAATCGGTTCTCCCTTTGAGAAAGTTGCCCTGAACCCGCAGCCGTTGCCACCCAAGAACTTTAACATAGGCCCTAGCCACTAGATGTTTTCTAATTTGTTGTAAAGGATATAACCATGAAAGAGCATAAAGACGTGAAAAACCCGACATCTGACCCGACCGATGCTGAAGTTGAAAACGCTGGAATGAATGAGGAAGAACTGGACGAAGTTTCAGGCGGTATTATCATTGTGAGCGGAAAAAAGACCCTGTATAAGGCTAATTCCCGCTATAGCCCGGTTGCCCTGAATCCCCAACCGTTACCGCCTAAGATTTTCAACATCGGCCCTGGCCACTAGAGTTTTTCAAATTGCAGTAAAGGACATAACCATGAAGAAACTCGAAGTTAAACAAAAGCCGGAAATTGCCCCGGTCGGCAAGGGTATCGAAACCGCTGAAATGAACGACACAGAACTGGACGAGGTTTCAGGCGGCATCATTACTGTACTCTTAAACCCGGTGGCGGTTGCTGGGAGCAAGAACCTCACCTTTAACCATCCACCCAGCCCTTGCCTTCCCCAGCATTAATGTTAATTTCTCAGGAGCGTGTCAGGCCATGCGCCAATGGCCTGACACTACGCTAACCGGCATGACTGGCTTTTTCCTGGTCAGGCGGATTTTGCGTATCCATTTGAATTATTTTTTTAACCGCTAGCCGGGCAATTCTGAGTTCGTTCAGTTCGGT
>JAYSYV010001532.1:0-8381 GCA_043727245.1 Chloroflexota bacterium
TATTTTACCTCTTGGAAGCCTTTACCGCTTTCTTCAATTGTTAAGGTGCCTTTTCTATAAGTGCCTTCAGGCTAATTTTGCGCTAAATTTAGGTAAGTAAGCTGGTTAAAGCCATTAGCAAGTCTTAATACATAATGTTGAGCCAAGTCGAGTTAAGCGAACTCAATGTTTTTATGTTAAAATTCCCGGCAAAGAAGTTACAAGAAAACATAAGGCTAGAATCTGATACACCTTTAATTTTATTTATAATCAATTAATTATTCTATTGTACTTTGCACAATTGGTATTTTAGAGAGGAGTAAACTAGTTAAACTATGAGTAATAACAAACAGGTGCTTGATACTCATTATACTACCATTACAAATAATGGAAACAAACATCTGACTTCTTTAGAAATTGATCTAACCATCGTTATACCGGCATTACATGAAGGACCTAATTTAGCAATTCTACTTCCACAAGTGCAGGACTTGTTTCTTGACCGAGATATTTCTTGCGAAATTTTAGTTGTGTCGCGCAACACTGATGCTGAAACACTTGAGGTGGGCGAACGTTTTGGTGTAACTATTATTGAGCAAGAAGGTCCAGGCTACGGTAGCGCTTTGACAACCGGCTTCAGGAAAGCTAAGGGCAAATACATCCTGACAATGGATGCCGATTTGTCACATCTACCCACCTTTATCCTGGATTTATGGGCTAAGCGAGACCAGGCTGAAGTCATTATTGCCTCCAGGTATATTAAAGGGGGCACGGCTGACATGCCTAAATCGCGCTTCTGGTTGAGCCGTATACTTAACCAATTCTTTTCCAGAGGGTTGAGTATGCCCGTACGCGACTTATCGAGTGGCTTTCGCCTTTACAAAGCAAGCTTGATTAAAGACCAGGAGTTTAAGGCTCATAATTTTGATATTCTACCTGAGATATTAGTCAAAGTTTATGCAGAAGGTTGGCAGGTAAAGGAAATCCCTTTCCACTATTCTCCCAGAAAACACGGCAGTTCTAACGCCCGTGTATTTATCTTCGGCCTGGCTTATTTACGCACTTTCTACTACTTATGGAAATTGCGGAATTCGGTCCTATCAGCCGATTACGATGATAGAGCTTACAATAGCCTGATTTGGCTGCAACGTTACTGGCAACGTAGCCGCTACAAACATATCACCGAACTGATTAAAGGCGAAGGTAAAGTCCTTGATGTAGGTTGTGGTTCCAGCCGGATCATAGGCGCTTTACCGGACGGTAGTGTTGCGCTGGATATTGCCACTCGTAAGGTTCGCTATGCTCGTAAGTTCAAAAAGTTGCTTGTAGAAGGCTCCGGGTTTAATCTACCTTTTGCAGATAAGTCTTTCCCATGTGTATTAAGTTCGCAAGTAATTGAACACGTCCCTTTTGCCTCTCCTATTTTGTCCGAATTGGACCGGGTACTGACACCAGGCGGGTTGCTTGTGCTGGGCACACCGGATTACGCTCGCTGGGAATGGGTCTATATCGAGAAAGCCTATGGAAAGGTTGCCCCAGGCGCATATGCCGACGAGCATATTACTCACTATACTCGCCAGCAATTGATTGATATTTTTGAGAAGAAGGGCTATAAATTGGAAGCTACCCGCTATATTTTGCGCGGTGAATTAATTCTAGCACTTAGAAAATTATAACTTATACAGTGTGACCAGTCTTAATAAGGTTGTCGCTAAGTTGTGTCAGATGGTCTAGCAAATATAAGTTGTTACTCATTTTTGAACTGTAACTTGCTAGACCACAGTTTAAAGGCACGACCAACTGAGTTGCGCAATTTTCATAGCTAGCAGTTTGTCGGAGAGAGCCTTATTTTAGCCGGAATGGTACTACCTGTAGTTCTAAATTGACACGCTTTGTCTATAAGTGGTAGTTATTTTGATTACTCCGACAGGCTGCTAGGGCTGGCATACCTCCAACCTAATTCTGGGTCTTTGTACTATAACGACCAAGGATATTGATATACCTGCCACAGATCGAGCATTTTGGGGGCATTACTGCCTTAGATTATTAGTTGTCCATTGAGCTTGAGCAGATATAGGCACTTCAAAATCAATTAATTGGTGGTTTAGTTTGACGATACCATTCTACTTCTTTAGCTCTTATCTAATGCTATATAGTACCAAAAAACTAAGAGTTGAACCCCTTCAAATAGAAAAATCATTTTTAGAATTCAGGATAATAACTCATGCAGCAAGTAGAGAGTAGTATAATAAAGCCCAGATTAGACTCAAAGCTTCTTTTCAAAAGAGTAGCTGTTGTTGACCATAGCGTTGCTCTTGTAATTTACCTATTCATCAGCATTGGCGTAACCTGGCCGCTAGTACTTAATTTTACTACTAAATTAATAGGCGAAGGTCAAAGTGATGTCAGGCATAGTGTCTGGCTCCTGTGGAATTTTCTACAATCAGTCCAGTTTAGAAGCACCCCTTTTAATACCGACCTCCTCTATTACCCTAAAGGTATCTCACTACTCCTTGATGGTGTTGGCCCGCTTTCCGGCTTCTTTTCTCTTCCTTTCTGGCCTTTTGGCCCGGTAGCTGCCTACAATGGCACGGTATTCTGCGGTCTTATCTTCTCCGGCTACCTTATGTATTTATTCGCTCGGACTCTTAACTTTAATCAGGGTCCGGCCATCTTCGCTGGAGTAGTATTTCAATTAGGTCCAGCCCATTTAGCCGGTGTTTACGGCCACCTTGAGAAAACCTTTATCGGTTTATTTCCGTTCATTTTACTGGCTTTGTACAAGGCTTTAGATCCTAAGAAAAGCTGGTGGTGGTCTGTGGTTACAGCGGTAGGTTTGTTACTGATCGCTCTTTATTCCGGCTACCAGTTTATAATGGCCGGTTTAAGCGTGGTCTTCTTCTTTGGCGCTATTTGGCTGGGAGCTCCCTCAGAAAATCGTTTGAAAATAGTTAAACGCGGGCTACTTGTGGTATTAAGCTCTATTGTCATAGTAGGACCTCTCCTGATATCTATCGCACTTGATTCAAGAAATCCTGATACCGCGTCTAATGTGGCCGTAAACGTGACCGCTCCTTTTTACGAGCCTGACCTTGCCCAATTTATTTTACCGCCTTATTATAATGCGCTCTTTGCCCCCATTCTCTATGACTACTCAAATGGCGGCTTTGCTCCTTTAAAAGCAAAGTTCCCCGGCTTTGAGAGAAGTGCTACCTGGGTAGGTATTGTTATCGAGAATGCTGTCACTTTATCCTTAACTGCCCTGGTACTCTGCTTTTTTACTATCCGTTATAACTTCAAGCTCTCTCGCCGCTGGCTTCTCTTCACTCTATTTTGTATCATTCTCAGCCTGGGACCTACTTTAAGAATCTGGGGGCAAACCACTTATACCGCCTTTAAATTACCGATCATTTTACCTTTTGCTTTCTTTGATAGCTTACCTGGTCTAGAGTTCATGCGTGTATCCGGCCGGATTATGATGATCGGTGCTCTTGGTCTGGGTATTAGTGCTGCCTATGGCTTGAGCTGGCTCACCCAGCGCTGGCCCCGACAAAAAACCCTGATTGTAGCAGTTTGTGTGATAACCTTGCTGGTGGAGAGTTGGCCCCGTCCCTGGCCTGTTACACCTTTACCCCAGATTCCCAAATTCTACCAGCAGATAGCGGCAGACAAGGATAAGTATGGAGTGTTCGACCTTCCTTTCGCCTGGGGTAATACAGATTCGGGAGGTGGTTGGCCGGACTACGCCGCAACTTACCAGATGTACCAGATGGTTCATCATAAAACAATTGCTTGGGGTTATCTATCGCACACCTATAACGTGGATAAATACCCAATTAATTTCGTCAATCAAATTGTGGCTCAACAAAAGGTGGAAGAGTCGAATCTCCAGATTAATGGGAAACCTACACTTAGTTATACTCAACAGCAACTTGCTCAAAATAATTACCGCTATGTGGTCTATCACAAAACGCTCTATCACACCAATCCTAAAGCCAGAGAACATGTTTTAGCCCAACAATATATTTCAGCCGTTTTTGGGTCGGACGTAAAACCTTTCTACGAAGATGATGTGGTTAAGGTCTATAAAATAGAGCCAAACAATACTGCTCCACAACCGGGGCTTGTATTTAGCCTGGGCCGTAACTGGCGGAGTGGAGAGGTAAATCATCAGTGGGCTACCTCACCGGCCACGCTTGAAATTATCTCTAACATTGAACAGGAAGTCACGCTTGAAATTAGCCCGGTCGCGCTTTTTGATCCAAAAGTAAAAGGGCTTGGAACAGATGGGGTACTTTCGATTGGAACGGAAAATATTCCTAGTACAAATGTTACAATTACAATTAATAAGACCTACCAGGTGTCACTTAAACTGGTGAAAGGCAAAAATACGGTTACTCTTGCCTTAGAGGCCGGTAATTTCCGGCCAAGTCAATATGGCGGAAATGATAGTAGCCTGCTTAGTTTTGCTGTAAGCAAGATAAATCTTATAGCAAAGTAAGCTGACCCCTACCTTGATAGGCTAGAGAGCAATCGAGTTGTCGAAAAGGCCAGTCCTTGTAGTGGATTTAGCCGGTTCCCTAAAGGACAAGAAATCTATACAAGTAGAGCGAGGGTAACAACTTAGATGAGCCGGTGAGGATATTTTGTTAATGGGCCTGATATACATTCAGGATATGGAATGGCCTCAAAGTTCAGCTATGATTTTGGGCGCAACCTGATATGAAAAACAATAGCAAGCACTCCTATTATAAGGACACTCAAGCTAATAATTAAACCATATCTGAAAGAAGCTGGGTCGTAATAATACTCTACGGTACTTTCCCCTGCATCTAACTCAATAGCGCTGAAAGCATAATTAGCTTTTAAGACTGGTTGTTCCTGACCATTAACTTTAGCCTTCCAGCCGGGATAATAAGTCTTCGCTAAGACCAGGTAGCCAGGTGTGGTGCGCGTAACCTGAAGTTTAATATCGGTTGCTTTTTCCGAGAGGAGTTGCACTTTAGGCGCTTGCTCCGCCTTAATCACCGGGTTAGACTGCTGTTTGACCTTACCAATATTACCAACCAGCATAACTTCTTGAGCCGGATCAAAATTTCGTTGCTTGATAAAGTCCAAAACCTGCGCTTCTGTAGAAAAGAATAAAGCATTACTGACGGTGTAATAAGGCGAAGGGCTGGCTTTGTATTTGTTCAGGTATAGGCCGTTATCGTTCGTAACTATCTGGAAGGTATCCGTCCTAAAAGGATAGTAATCAAACCAGAGGCCACCAGTTTGGGTCTTACCGCCAAAAGCTAGATTTCCCTGGGGATAATTCAAATCAGATTTGGCAATCGCTGTTACCGCGTTACCAGGCGAGCTATCATTTGAACTCAAAGTAAGGCGATAGGATTGATTGAGGGAGTCTAATGGATCAAATGAAATTATATTAGGCGTGCCATCCTTAATATCCTGGCAAACGATAGTCTGCTCCCGCACAACTTTAGCTGAACTTACCTCCTGTAATTTTATGTTTACAGTGCATTTGTTATTTCTGCCCAAAGTAGCAAGATTTAGTCTTAACCCGTACAATTTAGAATCGGTGACCTGGAAAGTCTGCACAATATCTTTACCTGGCAGCAACTCCCCAACATGGTAAACTTTCGTAGCACTATTCTCAACTTCGGCCAAACCTAACTTTACCGCATCTCCCCAGGTCACAAAGTAATTTATACCAAAAAGTTTTAGAATCGATTCTAATGGTTTTTGATCCTGGATTAACCTTCCATCAAAAATTGCTTCATAGAGTTCTTTAAAGTTCTTGACATCTAAAGCATCATAATTCGTGGGCTGGGCAAAACCATACAGCATGTTAGTATCGGCGAAAAGATAGGAATTTACGTTAGGCAGCGGTTCGCCATAGCTGGAAACCAAGATTTCTTTAATTACTGGATTATTATTAGGATAAAAATATTTATCTTCAATAGTCGGATTAAAATCCTTGAATAGAAACCCTGTTTCAAAGAATACTAAAAATATCAGCAAGCAGCACAAACTCGATTTTTGCCAGGTTTTCTTAAAATTATAGCCAAAGGCCATAATTGCTAGCAACCCTACCCCAAAACTACCGCCTACCCACCAGACATGACTAGGCATATAGGCCAAAAAATCAGCAGCATAAGGAAGGAGTTTGGGGTAGAAAAAGTTGACGGCTCTTTGTGCTCCCAGTATTCCAATAATTAAAAAAGCTATCCCTAAAATTCCTATCAACAAAGCATACAACCGTTTATGTATAACATGGGAACTCATTAAATAATTGATGAATATGGCAGCAAGACAAACAAGACTGAAATCCCAAATTGGCTCGCTCCTGAACAGGAGAACTGAAGGTAACTGGGGGATTAATAGCAGGATACCCTGGGTAAAAGCAACATTGAAATTATAAAAAAGATAAACTATTGCCGCACCTATAAAGAAAGCAACATACTTGTTACGCCGTACATAAAACAGCGATAGAAAAGCCAGGAATAAGATTAAAGCACCAACATAACTGCCGGTCGCTTCGTTATAATCTCCAAGAGGCAATTTAGTATAGTCTGTTTTAAAGCTACTGCCCGGATTGCCCAACAGGTTAGGGAAGATTGATAGGGGCCATTGGATGGCCGGAAGCGAAGTAGGCCAAAGATTAGATCGATTAGAAATGGATGAGCTATTTTGTAAATATTCGAAGAATGGGAGCAATTGAATAGCTGAAAGTCCAACCCCAAGGATCGCTACAAGTAGCAACTTTCCTGTGAGCAATCCAAGATTTATCAGCCCCTTCAGATCAAAGTTAGCCAGTTGCCATAGATTCAGCACTCTAAACAAAATATAAGCCGAAACTAACAAGGCACACATAAAAAAACTTTCAGGATGTCCTGCTAGAAGTCCGGCTGCGATGCTTAGGCTGAAGCCAATTAGAGGCAAAAAAACGGGAACGTTAAATTTGCTGTTAGCTGTTTCTTGGGTACGGATTATCTCTGCCTCAAAACAACTGAAAATCTTTTCTGCAAAAAATAGGGTCGCCGGAAGGACTACGACTGATTCAGTATTGTGGGATTGCAGCCAGACAATACTGTAACCGGAGAACATAAAAGTAACTGCACCTAACAGGGCAGAACCTTGTTTCAACTTTAGCTGCTTGAGAAAGAGAAATGTAAAAAAGCCAAGCGTAAAAAGCTTCAAAAATGGGGCAATTATTAATGCTTTCCTGAAAGGGAAAATATAATAAGGTAGGCTGAAGAAGGAGAACACCGACGACTGATAATTACCTAAATGTGGAACTCCGTTACCATTATATGGGTTCCATAAAGGTATCTCCCCTCTAAAAAAGCTATCACGATTAAACATCAGCCAGGGCTGCATCAATAAGGCCGAGTCAAATAAAATCCGGTTTTTTGCTTCATTGTCTGGCACAACAAGGATGTCAGCCGAGGAATAATAGGTTGTTCGATGATTGAGTAAGGGAGTGCTAAAAAAAATTAGGAGGAAGCCGGTCAGGATCAGCGCAGCTTGTATGTTCTGGTGGATTATTAAAAATTTGATAGAATTTTTAAATTGATTCTTTAAAAATTCCAGCCTGATTTTTTTCGGTTTTTTTTCTAAAATCATCAACTTGATATTGTACTTTCCTTTGAATTAAACCTGGGGAATTTGACCTATTATAGCATAACAAAATATGTAGCTTGACGTTTAGATTTAATAAGACAACCGAAACTAGCGTTCGGCCCGGACGTTTTGAAAAAAATGGTAAAATCTGAGAGCACACCACCAAAATCAAGCCGCTTTAGCCTTCTTCCGGCTCTTTTTGACCACCTTGTAGCGCAATGCTGGCTCGATTTTAGCCCCAAAGGCCCGACCCACCCCTTTTCCACGACTTTGACATCTTCGCGCCGGGCTGCCCAACTCCCCCATTATTGCTGCCAGCCCCCGCCGCAGTTGCTGAGGACTAATCTCGTGCTGGCGGCTCTCCCAGGGCCGCAATACCCCCAGCCCCAACCCCTCGGCTACGATCAACTCGTCGTGGACCAAACTGACCACCTGCGTCCACAACTCGAAGTGTTCCGGCTCACGCAAACGCGGCTGAGTCCACAGCAAATCCTGTTTGTCGAAGCGGTAGCCGTGTTCTATGGAGAAACGCCTTTTGTAAGTAGCCCAGACTTCGCTGAGTTCAAGTTCGCTTTGAGCGGCCCACACAAACCAGCTTTCGATTGGGTCACGTTGTTTACCACTAGCCCCATAGCGGCGTACTCGAATGACCCTCAAGCTCAATTCGACCGCTTCTCTGAGATGCAAGCCCTGCCATTCGCTTACTTCAAGTTTGCCGCCACCCTCGTCCACTCCGGCCCACTGCCGGTCAGCTTGACCGTGAGTAGCCGCACTCT
>JAYSYV010001533.1:0-2732 GCA_043727245.1 Chloroflexota bacterium
TTTCAAATCGGAACTGTTCTCAAAGGAAGGCGGAGTTTCCTGGCGACCGGAATTATTTTCGGGAGTGGGAGGTTCATCCCCAGCAGGGTGCGAAGATACTTTAAAGTTGCTGGAAACGCGGGTTAATTCCTGGGCAATCTGGTCCAGGCTGACCGCCAATCCGCTGCTCTGCCGGGCCGAAGCGGCAGCATCTCCGATAACCATAGCCAGGTGGCGCATCGAGGTGACAACCTGCTCGCTGGCGCTGCGCTGCTGCTGGGTCGCCATCGAAATTGCGTTAGCCAGTTGGACGGTGCGTTCGACCATCTGAATAATACTCTCATTGACATCGCCCGCCCGGTAAGCCAGGATAACCCCTCGCTCGGCCTCTTTCATGCCTTGCTCGGTCGCCATTACGCTGGCATTAGTGGCATCCTGAATTTCGCCCAGAACAGCCTGAACATCTTTGGTGGCCTGACGGCTGCGTTCGGCCAGACGTTTTACTTCACTGGCGACCACGGCAAACCGTTTGCCATTTTCCCCGGCAGCAGCGCTCTCGATGGCTGCATTCAAAGCCAGCAGGTGGGTCTGGTCGGCAATCGAAGCGACCTGCTCTATAATATGCCCGACTCGCTGGGACCGCTCGGAAAGGGCCAGGATACGGTCGGTAATGTTCCGAACCCGCATTTTAAGGTTGGTAATACCGGTAATACTTTCCTGAACCGTTTCCTGCCCGTCATTGGCGCTACTGAGAGCCTGTTCGGCGGCGTGGGCTACCAGAGTACTGGCCTCGGCAATTTGCAGGGCGGTATGGCTTAATTCTTCGATAGTCACGGTGGCCTGCGCCACGGCTCCGGCCTGTTCCACCGAAATCTGGGCCGAACGGCTGCTGGACCCGGCGATTTCTTCGGCGGTGCTGCTCACCTTGCGGGCCTGACGCTGGACCTGTTCAACCATCGAACCCAACCGGTTTATACTCTGGTTGAACGTGTTGGCTAATTCCCCAAACTGGTCCTTGTTGGAAACAGTTAAAACAGTCGCCAGATCGCCTTCAGCCAGGTGGATTAAACGGCTGCGTAAACGATTGACCGGATGAGTGAAGACCTGGGTTAAAACCAGGCCAAAGATAAGGGTTAAACCTATCGCCACTAACCCGGCCACCAGCAAAATTAACTGGGAAAAATCCTTAATACTATCTGCATCGGCTACCGCCTGCCGGCTAACATTAAGGGTTTTCCCTACCATTTTATTTAAACCGCTTTGAAGAGATTCAATCCTGGTTATAATCAGAGCTACATTTCGGCTTGACTTGTTCCAGGTATCCACCACCAGTTGAAATTGCTGCTGCCCGGCGGCGTGGCGCACACCATCCAGCGAAATAATCAAACTCTGTAAATCCTGGTCCAGGCTGATTTCTGCGTTGATCCAATAGGTTCTTTCGCTGTCCGAAATGCCAGTTACCCCTTTCCACCGGTTAATATCAATAATGGTTTGCTGAATTATAAGGCGCTGCCGGTCGTAGTCGTCCATGGAAGCTTGGCAACGAAAGAGAGCCTCATCCGGGAAAATTACCTTACCCAGTACTTCCATACTCCGGTATGATATAAAGATTAAATCGTTCTGGGCGCTTTCCAGGGCTATTTTCAAATCTATAACGCTATGCTCGACCTGTAAGATTTCAAAGGACTGTTCCTGGCTGGTTTTTACCTCCATAATTTTTTGACCCTGATGTTCGGTAGCCCAGATGCTAAGGGCAGTCAAAGTTATCAGGAAAAAACCTATTATAAAGAAGCCCCCCATTAACTTGGCGCGGACACTCCACCGGCTATTTTGCAACCAGTTAACCAGAGAAAACCGGATTCTAGGTATAATTTTCAAACTATCACTCAACTTCAACAAGCTTTACAAGGTTAATAGTGTAGATTATATTATCACAAACAAAGATTGTTTACAGTCTGTTAATACAAAGTTGTAATCTGATTGTAATTTATGTAAATGTTTGGGGATGAATGGGTAAGACTTATACACCGCAGGAATTGATGGTAGTGGCGGCAGCCCACCAGTTTCAGAATGGGGCCAGGGTCTTTGTGGGGATGCGCTTGCCGTTACTGGCCTTTGCCCTCGCTAAAAGGACCCACGCCCCTGTTGCGGTGGGGCTGTTTGAAAATGGCTTACTGCGTGATGAGCCAGTTTCGCAATTGTTGTACACGATGGGGGACGGTCCCAATGTATTGGGGGCTGGTTGGGCTACCCGCATGAGTAATGTGTTGGGTCTGCTTCAACAGGGTTCGATTGACCTGGGCTTTATTGGCGGAGCCGAGGTAGACCCGAGGAAGAACTAAAAATTATCCGCGAGTGTGACCCACTCGGCTTCTGGACCGATTACCATCCGGCAGCGTTAGAAAAGAAAGTAGCAAATTGACCCCTTTGGCAACCGTCCGGCCTCACATTAGGGCCGACAGGTTTTTGGTAAATGAAATTTTTTATTCGGTCCAGGGAGAAGGGGCTTCGATTGGTTTACCGGCCATCTTCCTGCGGCTACAGGTCTGTAACCTGACCTGCGAATGGTGCGATACCCGTTATACCTGGGATCCCCTGCATCCCGATTTTGCCAAGTTCCAGTCGGTGGAACTGGCCGAACTTTTACCCCGGTTGACCATCTTCCCCTGCCGCCGCCTGATTATCACGGGTGGCGAACCGATGCTACACGCTGCCGCTATTGAAAAATTGTTGCAGCAGTTAGGCGAGGAATG
>JAYSYV010001534.1:0-2731 GCA_043727245.1 Chloroflexota bacterium
TCGCTTCAGGACCGCGACAAAGTGAATTATGACCACCCCGACGCGCTAGATAATTCCTTGCTCTACCGGCACTTGCAGGATTTGAAAGCTGGTCGCCCAGTTGAAGTGCCGGTCTATGATTTCAAAATAGATGCCCGCCTCCAGGAAACAATCCGGGTCGAGTCCCGCCCGGTAATCGTGGTGGAGGGCATTTTGATTTTCGCCGACGAACAGTTGCGCCAGATTATGAACCTTAAAATCTTCGTGGATACCGATGCCGACCTGCGGTTTATCCGGCGTTTGCGGCGTGATATAACTGACCGGGGCCGCTCCGTTGAGTCGGTCATTGACCAGTACCTCCATACAGTCCGGCTGATGCACCTTGAATTTGTCGAGCCGACCAAACGCTACGCCGACCTGATAATTCCTGATGGCGGTTACGAAGTCCCGGCCTTGCTGAACAAAGTTTTCCATCTTGTCCAGCTAATGAAAAGGATTTAGTTGCTGGATTCCTAATCTAGGGGACCAGTTTGAAAGGCTGACCGCCCTGGTATTTGTAGGGCTTACCCTGCCGGTAGATAGTTATCCAGCCCCGGCCATAGACCTGCCAGTCATTCCCTCGCCCGATGATAGATACTTTTTCGTCTACCCCGATTAATAAAGCCTGGGGCAGGGCCGTTTGTATTTTTGACACCCATTTGCGTCCAAAGCTGTTGAAATGCGGCGCAAATATTGCGTTGGGAATAATGCCCAGGCCAGGCCGGACCTGCCCGCCTTCCGGGTCGTAGAGATGTTCCATCAAGACCATGGCCCCGGCACTGGCACCGCCTACCACTGCCCCGTTAGCCAGGGCTTCCCGCATAGCCGCCCAGCAGGCGCTTCCTTTTAACGCTTCCAGCAAATAGGCCGGGTTGCCTCCGGCCATATAGATAAGGTTGGCTCCGGTCAACCTGGCGGCTAATTCCGGCTGGTCGGCCTCGGCCCGGTTCGCCAGGGGCAAGGCTTCGACCTTCTCTGCCCCTAGCGAACGAAACCAGTTTACGCCGTTGCGTGAGGCCATCGGAATACCGCCATCAGCCCCTCCGGCGGTCGGTACAATTAAAACCGAAGCGTTAGCTCCTCCGGCCTGTTGTAGGGCATGTTGGTCAGCCTGCTCGTTGCCTTTTTGAAATTCCCCTCCACCACCTAGAATAATTAACCCGGCCATAATGTGAATAATTTCCCCTTTTGCAAAGATTAAAAACATGTGACAATTAAAATCTATGAGTAAGCCGTATGCTATAATACTACAAAAGAATGCCCTCCCAAGCTTAATAGTGTCAAAAAAGCTTTTGGGATGCTGTATACTGCTTTACGATAATGTAAGGAGTAGGAAATGTCATGAGTAAGATTCTGGTTGTGGACGACGACCCAGGAATAACTTTGCTGCTAAAAAGGATTTTTTCCAAAAAGGGTCATCAAATAGTAACCGCCAGCAACGGCTGGGAAGGGTTGAAGATGGCTCAGGAGGAAGAGCCGGACCTTATATTTACCGATATAAGAATGCCGGACCTGGGGGGAATAGAATTAGCCGGCTTTTTGAAGGCTGACCCCACCTTGCAGCATATCCCGGTGATTATTTTAAGTGGCACAGCGTTTTTACTTGATCTGGAAAAAACGGATGCCGATGATATTCTTACCAAACCGTTCGATTTAAAAGCGGTTTACGCCATCATGGAACAGTATCTTGGTCCGGCTCCCAATGTGGTGAGTAACAAAAAAGAAGATTCAGAGTTAAAAGGAACTGAATCATCTTTCCCTTTTATTTCTGAATCTTCCCAGGGTTATACCTTCTAATTAAGTTTGAACTGCGGGCTTATCTGGCGGTACTTAATCGAAGTTGCGGGTTGGTTACTGGCTGCGGTTGCCGTAATTGCCCCGGCCCCCACTTCCTGCGCCTTCTTCACGGGGACGCGCTTCGTTCACCGCAATATCGCGCCCAACCAGATTAAAGTTGTTGAACATTTCAATTGCTTTGTCAGCTTCTTCTTTGCTTTCTAATTCTACAAACCCAAAGCCTTTAGACCGGCCAGTTTCTCGGTCGGTGATAATACGGGTAGAAACAACGTTACCAGCCTGGCTGAACAACTCCTGCAAGTCGTCTTCGGTAGCTTTGAACGATAAATTACCAATAAATAACTTCACAGCCATAAAACCCCTGTCCTCTTTCTCTCTGTCGCTCAAAGCAAATTATCAGGTGTTCTTTAATTTTACCTTAAATTACATGCCGGCTGACATACTATGTATAAAGGTGGCGTGCCTTCAACAATTTTACTAACGAATGAGGAAACAATTCTCCTCATTCGGCATTATAACAACGCTTCAAGCTAAATGTCAATACTTAATTAAAGGTTTATTAATATTATTAATTTGTTATGCGCTAAGTTCGAGTCTGAGGCTGGTCTTTAAATAAAGTAATTATCTTGTAAACGAAATCCAGTCTTGAAAGCTCGTGTGCTTTAATAAATTTGCTGTTGAATATTGGTTACGGTTTAAACTCCTGGTTTGATGTAAATTGATAGAAATTTAGAAGCTAACCGACAAATTTCTCATAAGAAAAGCCAGGGGTCTGGTATCGTCGCCCTGGTCTAGCAGTTTTGGCGTAGTTGCGCCGTTCAAACTGACTATTCTAAATTCGGTTGTCCCTGGTTGTACAGCCACTTCCAGACTGAGTTTGCGCTGGGCCGGTGTAACAATATCATTAAATATTTCA